>NZ_BORB01000012.1:0-122465 GCF_018332955.1 Lederbergia ruris | reverse complement strand
AACGCCGCCATGAACGGCAAAATAGTGCCGGGAGAGGGAGAAACTCTACAAAAAAAGGTTCCAAGCAAATTTTTTATTGCTTGGAACCTTTTTATTTACTATTTTTGGCTAGTTATGTCCCAGCCTCTTTTAATGTAAGTGTTGATAGGGTCTTTTAGGTTGAAAATTAGTTTGCACAGAAGAACGGTCCTTCTGTGATTTTGGGTGCTCTTTCCTATTTTCTGTGCGATATTTCTCATCATACTTCGAGAACATAGAAATATTTGCCAGTAGTCCCATCGCAATCGATAAGACGATTATGGATGATCCTCCATAGCTTATAAATGGCAGTGTAACTCCTGTGATTGGGAGCAGACCAGACATGCCTCCTAAGTTAATAATGGCTTGGATTCCGATCATAGAAGCAATCCCTATTGCAAGCATACTCCCGAATGAATCCTGACATTTCGTTCCAATCAAAATTCCTCGTAAAACAATATAAGCAATCCCTATAACAACAAAACCTACTCCAAAGATTCCTAACTCTTCAGAAATAACCGACATAATAAAATCTGTATGTATTTCTGGTAAGTAACCATACTTTTGTATCCCTTGGCCAAGGCCAACTCCTTTTAATCCCCCTGATCCAATGGCAAGATAGGAATTTACAAGTTGAAACCCTTCATCCCCTTTCGTACCAAACGGATCGAGAAATCCGCTTATTCTTTTCATGTTTCCTGATGTGAAAATCCGGTCAAATTTTAATAGAGCGAAAGGGAGTAATACAAGAAAAACGCCCATCCCCATCATTAATAACTTTGCAATTGTTCGAAACCCCATACCTGAACAAACAATAATAATCATCCCGATCAAAAAAGTAATCATAGCTGTTCCATTATCCGGTTCCATCTTAATTAAGAAGCAAACAACAACAAGATAAATAACTGGGGGCAATGCTCCAACATTAAATTGGTTAATATATTTCTGTTTATTGGCGTAAACAGCCGATAAATAGATAATCACACTTAACTTTACAAATTCCGAAGGCTGTATAGTTCTATTTCCTATCAGTTTAATCCAACTTTGAGCATTATTACTCGTATGGCCAATCATGGAAACGGCTAATAATCCACCGATAGATAGTATTGTCGTAACGATAAGAAACTTTTTATTTCTAAAAGCCTTATATGGGAAAAGTGCAAAAAACAAAAAAATGAAAAAACCAATAAGCAAATTAATTTTTTGTTTTTCGTAGAAATAGTCTGCAGAAACTTCATATTTTTGGATGGCAATGACCATGCTGGCACTATACACCATAATGAGGCCAAATAGAGATAAAAGTATGTACATAATAATAATTGAATAATCATATGATTTCAGGATTTTTTTCAGCATAAAATTCTTCCAATCTATGAATCAGTTTGCAGAGATACTTTCCACATCTTAAAAAACTCAAACAATTTCAAAAAACTGTTTGAGTTTATACAAAAAGGGCTATGCCTAAACCGCATCCTTTACTTTCTAATAGAGGCTTCATGTAGAACAGATAATTGTCTTTCTAGAGAATCCATTAATTCTTTTCCATATTTTGGATCGACTAGTCCAAGACGAACAGCAAAATCAATTTCGCGAGACAAGCCAAACATTTGTGTATCTAAAACTTCTTCATATAAAGGGCATTGCGGCATTGTTAGATTGTCCATTTGCACTTGAATCAGACGGAGAATTTTTTCTGCATCTGCCTTCAATAGTGCATGGGCTTTTTCCCGATGATCAACTTTCATATCCGACACCACATTTAATCCCCCTTATTCATAAGAACAAAATATATTCTCTTCCTTGCCTGTCCGCTCATAATCTAATGAGGACAATACTATTACTAAATTTTACAACTAAACCAGTGAAATTGCAACAGTAAAGACCATTACATCTATTTCAACTCTTGATTTTCCCACCAAAAATATCTTTTTATGTTCATGACTTTAATTTTTGATTCATTCACGCTATAATGGACATTTGTAAGAATCAAAGGCTTAAATTCGCGACAACAATCGCCACGCCTTTGTGACCTACGTGTTGCAGACCTAATGATAAGGGGGCTATAAAATGGATTTGATTATGACCATAAAAGGAAATGTTAAATTTCCGATAACATTGGATGTTGGGGCTTGGATATTTGATGATCGTCGCATTGATTTAGATACATACTTCTCTGAAGATAAAAAACAAGATCGTTTAACAGAGGATGGAACGACTGTATCCAAGCATTGGGATCGTACTATTAAAGAGGGTGCCGCACCACAAAAAACGCGAAAAAGATATGAAAAAGCGAAAATGTTAACAAGCACCTTTGCAATTAAGTTAGAACCCTTTCTTAAAAACGCAGAACCTGCTCCAGAAGCAACCACTCTCGTATTTGAGACAAATACTGAAGATGTCTCTATTCCTTTAGAAGAAGGGTATAATATCCTTGTACAATTCTCAAATAAAGGAAAGGCTCTAAAAGAAGATGGACCTGTCCATATTCTTTTTCCAGATGGTTCTAACCTTGATCAGCCTATTAAGAATGTCAAAGCTTTTCGCGTAGAATAACACTTAATTAAGGCAGATGGTCCTCCCTCTGTCTTTTCTAGGATAGTGAGCGGAGCCAAGCCAAACTGGAAAAAAACCAATTTGTATTATCATTTTTAGTTTCGTCCGCTTTTCGGCCTACTCCGCTAAACGGGTAGTTCTGTTATTACAATAAGTCTGCAGCTAATTGAGCAAGATGTGATCGTTCCCCTTTTACCAATTTTATATGCCCTGCTATTGCTTCCTCTTTAAAGCTTTCAAGTACATAACTTAAACCATTATTATATTCGTCTAGATAAGGATGATCAATCTGTTCAGGATCCCCCATAAAGATAATTTTACTACCTTCCCCTACCCTTGTTAAGATCGTTTTAGCCTCATGTTTCGTTAAATTCTGTGCTTCATCAATAATAATAAATTGATCAGGGATACTACGCCCGCGAATATATGTGAGTGCTTCGACCTCAATGGAACTCATTCCTGCTAAAATCGCATCTAACTCTCCTGGTTTTTTGGTGTTAAATAAAAATTCTAGATTATCATAGATCGGTTGCATCCACGGTCTAAGTTTTTCTTGCTTTTCTCCTGGGAGATAACCAATATCTTTTCCAACCGGAATAATTGGTCGCGCGACGAACATCTTTTTATATACTCGTAAATCTTCAGTCTGCATCAATCCTGCCGCCAAAGTTAGCAATGTTTTGCCTGTACCTGCTTTTCCGATTAATGTTACCAGTGGAATATCCCGCCTTAATAGCAACTCTAATGCCATCGATTGTCTTGCATTCTTTGGCTTTATTCCCCAAATTAGTTCATTTTGCGCGGAAAGTTTTTGAAGGATCACTCCTGTCTCATCGATCATGCCAATTCCAGAAGTCGAACTACCTAACTCATCCTTAATAATGACAAATTGATTAGGAAAGAATCGCTCATTCGTGCAATTAGATAAGGATATCTCCCCACGTTCATAAAATAAGCTAATCTGGTGTATATCAATATACAGTTCTTGTACACCTGTATATAAATGGTCCAATTCAACGACTCGATCATTCAAAAAGTCTTCAGCAGCTAACCCTAAAGCATCTGCTTTTACACGAAGAAGGGCATCTTTGCTCACTAATATGACTGGCCTCCCATCGGCTTTCGCTTCTTCTTCAAGTGCAATATTTTTAGCAACAGCTAAAATTCGATTATCATTCGTCTTTTCAAAGAAAACTTCTTCCAACTGTTTAAAAGAGCGATGATTTAATTCGATCCTTAAACTTCCACCATTTGAAAGCTGGATTTTTTCATGAAGTTTTCCCTGTTCTCTGAAGCCATCTATTAGCTTTGCAATTTGTCTTGCATTCCTACCTATTTCATTCATATAACGCTTTTTTGCATCTACCTCTTCCAGTACAACGGCCGGAATCACAATTTCATTTTCTTTAAATGAGAAAAGTGCATTTGGATCTTGTAGCAAGACATTTGTATCTAAAACATATATTTTGCTCAATATTGATGCCTCCTGCCCCTTTTTTTCGATCTAGCTTCAACGCCTAGCAAATTTATAATTTCGTCTTATGAAACATAGGCGTAAGGTTGGCACTGTACTATTATAGATGCCTTACATCCCATTCAGATATTTGAAAGAAGTGTTACGCTTTTCATATCTTATGTCTTGGATCAGTCACCGGTTCATTAAACTTACTTATGGGGACCCTTTTTAATGAAATATATGAACTTCTGCATAAAGTTAGAAGATATATCAAAAATTAACCTCAAGAAGTAAAGAAATTATATATTGGAGGGGTTCAATTGCGTAAATCGTTTATTATACTTATGGCTGTATTAAGTATTTCGGCTTGCTCTCAGAAGCAAGAAAACATTGGTGAGACGGATGTAGCACCTAGAGGAGTGTCTGTTCAAGATAGTCATCTTGACTATAATCAGGGGCAAAATTATACAGATGATGAAAGAGCTAATCACTTAGCAAATCTTGCCGCAAGTGTTCCTGATGTTCAGAATGCAACAGCTGTTGTCATTGGGAATTTAGCCGTTGTAGGGATCGACATCGACCAGGACGTAGAGCGTTCAAAGGTCGGAACAATCAAATACTCGGTCACAGAAAGCCTACGACATGATCCACAGGGCGCAGGAGCCATTGTCGTAGCGGATCCTGATTTAAATGCTCGACTCAAGGAAGTCGGTGAAGATGCTCGTGCTGGTAAGCCAATTAGAGGCGTCCTGAATGAATTGGCTGATATTGTTGGTCGCATAATACCTGATGTGCCTTTACCTGAAGAAGGGAAAAATCCACAAGTTGAAGTAAATGAAAAGGATCAGCAAAACGATCAGGACATCCAACGGATACAAAAAGAACAATCCAATGATAAAAATCAGTAACTTCATTTGTTTCATGTTATAATTGGAATGAAGATCGTTATTTTTCATCCAGAGGTGAGCAAATGAAAGTACAATGTGTTATCTGTCACGTGCATGACACCTTAGAAGATGATTCATCTCTTGCGAAAAAACTACGAAATCGACCTATTCATACCTATATGTGTCCTAAGTGCTATGAACGAATAAGAGTAAATACTGAAAAAAGGAAACAAAATGAGAATTTCCACTTATTTCATGATCATAGGAAAAGGGTAGATTTCTAAGATTTATTTATATGCAAAAAAGAGGCTATCCCACGGAAGTGGTCAATGGCCTCTTTTTTAAAAGGAAAAAAGTATGAAATTTGGCTCATGCCGGATCTAGCGCTTGCGCTTTTCTTATACCGTACCTGCCTTTTTCTCTCTTCTCAAGCGAATTTTATAAATGATAAGGATGGCTGCCGCTACCATAAGCCCTTCTGTAATTGGTAGGAATATCGCTAAAAAAGTTAAGAACAGGCAACCTACGATTAAAAAAAGATAGATAATCAGTGATTTTAATATTGGTAATTTCTTTGCAAATCCAAGCTTATATACAAGAATCGCTAATGCCGTAATCGTCATCCAAAGCAGCCAATTCGTAGCAGTTGGATTATTGGTCAATGTATAGTAGAACTTTAATGTTGGCGAAAACCGTTCGATCGCTATTTGATCGGCGTTAACAGACCCCAACAAATACAATTGGTTTAGCATAAGGTAAAAGTTGATTCTCACTCTCCCCTTCCCTAGGCCTGCAGGATGCAGGTCACAAAGGCGTGGCGATTGCTGTCGCGAATTTAGCCTTTGATCCTTACTTTTGAGGGTGAAACTCCCTATAAAGGGTGTTTCAAACCCATCATAACATATATAAACGGGAAAGCCCAAAATTTTAGATCTGTGTTGTCTTTTTCTTTTTTGCCGCTTTCTCCCGCTCATTTTTATTTAATATTTTTTTACGTAAACGTATCGATTCTGGAGTAACCTCGCAATATTCATCATCATCCAGATATTCCAGTGTTTCTTCTAAGGAAAGTATTCTAGGTTTCTTTATAACCGATGTTTGATCTTTGTTTGCAGATCGAACGTTTGTCGCATGCTTCGTCTTCGTGATATTGACTGTGATATCATTTTCCCTATTATGCTCCCCAACGATCATACCTTCATAAATTTCTGTTCCTGGCTCTACAAAAATCGTTCCTCGGTCTTCCACCTGCATAATCCCATAAGTAGAAGCTTTGCCTGTTTCCATAGATACGAGAACACCTTGTCTGCGTCCTCCTACTCTGCCCTTCTCCATTGGGCGATAAGTGTCAAAGGTATGATTCAAAATGCCATAACCCCTTGTTAAAGTCATGAACTCTGTCGTATAACCAATTAACCCACGTGCGGGGACATGGAAAATAAGACGAACTTGTCCATTTCCATTGTTAATCATATCAAGCATTTCCCCTTTACGGGCGCCTAAGGATTCAATCACGCTTCCTGTATACTCCTCGGGTGTATCGATTTGCACACGCTCAATTGGTTCGCACTTAACACCGTCTATTTCCTTTATAATAACTTGAGGTTTTGATACTTGTAATTCATAGCCTTCACGACGCATGTTTTCAACTAGGATGGATAAATGTAGCTCACCACGTCCTGATACGATCCAGGCATCTGGTGATTCCGTATTTTCCACTCTTAAGCTTACGTCTGTTTCTAATTGATTCATCAGTCTTTCTTCAATTTTCCTTGAAGTTAAATACTTCCCTTCTCTTCCCGCAAAAGGACTATTATTAACTAGAAATGTCATCTGAAGTGTTGGTTCATCAATATGAAGAATTGGCAAGGCTTCTTGATGTTCGACTGGACAAATCGTATCTCCTACATCAATATCTTCCATACCAGATACAGCGATCAAATCACCTGCGAAAGCCTCTTCGATCTCGATTTTCTTCAATCCTAAGAATCCAAACATTTTGGTTACACGGAATTGTTTCGTTGTACCATCTTGTTTTAAAACAGCAACATGTTGGCCCACTTTCATGGTTCCTCTGAATACTCTGCCAATCCCAATTCTTCCCACATAGTCATTGTAATCAAGTAAAGAAACTTGAAATTGCAACGGTTCTTCCCTATTATCGATTGGAGCCGGAATAAAATCTAAGATTGTCTCATATAATGCTTCCATACTTTCATCTTGTTGTTCAGGATCTTTACTTGCAGTACCATTAATGGCCGATGCATAAATCACAGGGAATTCAAGTTGTTCGTCATTTGCATCAAGTTCAATAAAAAGTTCAAGGACCTCATCAATAACCTCAGCAGGTCTTGCAAAATCACGGTCAATCTTATTTACTACAACAATCGGTGTAAGATTTTGTTCTAACGCTTTTTTCAAAACAAATCTAGTTTGCGGCATACATCCTTCATAAGCATCAACAACAAGTAAAACACCATCTACCATTTTTAGAATCCGTTCCACTTCGCCACCAAAATCGGCATGGCCTGGTGTATCTAAAATATTTATTTTCGTATCCTTATATTGGATAGCTGTATTTTTAGCCAAAATGGTTATTCCACGTTCTCTTTCAATATCACCTGAGTCCATTGCTCTTTCTTCAATATGTTCATTTGAACGAAAAGTTCCCGATTGTCTTAATAGCTGGTCGACTAGTGTTGTTTTGCCATGATCAACGTGAGCGATTATGGCAATATTTCTGATATTTTCTCTATGGTTCAAAAGTGGTTCCTCCCTATATATTTAAAGATCGTCTGATTTATGTCACGGATAAACATTTCAGTTTTATCCCGATTGGTTCAACTAACAATCAGTGGGGATGAGGGAGCAGACTAAGATAACCACTTCCACATTGTTTCATATTCGTGACGCACTTCCAGTACGCCTCCATCTGATTGAAGTTTCACTTTATCATTAACCGAATTATTATACCACATACGCTGGAGAATTTGTAATATTTTTTGTACAATATAAAAGGAGCTTGTACAAATTTAATTTTTCCCTAGTTCGAATAGGATCATGTAAGATTGAGCATTTTTTAATAAGGAGGCTACATTCATGGGCGGTATAAAGTGGAATTTTTTAATATTAGCCACTGTTGCGGCTTTTTCAATCATGGGCATGGGAATTTGCTTAGCTGAAAATAGCTGGGTAGGCATTGTTTTGTGCTTTATAATCCTCTGTCTCGCTATGATGTATGGATTTAAACAGAAGAAAAAACTGCAAAAAGAGGGTAATTTATAAGTGATATTTTCATTCAGTGGGAATGGACACCCCACTGAATGAAGACTACTTAATCCGTAGCGATCTAGGTTAGTGGTATAGATTTTATACCAGCGCTTGTTCCGTGTGGGGATAGTGGTATGAATTTTATACCGTGTTCTAATCTGATAAGCATGACACCAGCGATAGCTAAACAAATGATACCGCCGATTCTTGATAATAATTTTCCCGTCCGTACATTCTTATCCTTCATAAGAACTCCACCTTTATTTCTGAGATTACTTTCTCATTGCCGCCGGCTGTACTACATCCTCTTCACTCATCTTCCGGATGATCTGCAATTACTTTCCGTCACTTTCCACATACTTGGAACCCTCATGTTTCTTGAACATACCTGCTTCACGGAAAATTTTCCGGAAATGAATCGTCATCATCACCAGGCTTGCGACAAAGAGAACATATCCCGTCCCAATCAAGTATGGGGCAGTGGTATAAAAAACAGACCAGTGAATATTGCCCGTGACAAGGGCATCGATATAATAATATTGATGGATCTGAAAAAAAGTCAGCGCACCGCCTGCGATATACATCATCAGAATCCAAAAAATATAAGCGGCTTTCGAATGGGTATTTTTCTCAAAATCAATCGCGGCTTTCACCAGAATGTGATCCGTCTCCTGTGCTTTTCTGTTCTTTCCGAATGAAATGATCTTCATGAATAGATTGGGAATGAACACAAGCAACATGATAAAGATGGATATATATCCAATCGGCAAGTTATATAGACTGATTCCATTGATGAAGAGACTTAAAAAGGCTGTGAGTAGCACATATCTTGCTTTCATCCCGCTCCTCCATTTCCGTCTATACGGCGTACCTTGTTTCGATGTACGCCATATCGCTTTGAATGATGTCTATTGTTCTACCGTTTCAAAGTTGAAGTTGTTAGACTCCATAACAAGATTTTCCTGACTGATGGTGTTCATCACGTCGAATGGTTCTCCTAAGCTTCATTATTTATCAATGAAATAATGATATAAAATTTGGTCTAACGTTCCCTTTTGCACTTTTCCTTCCGCGAATGTCTTCACTTTAAAGAATCCAAACAGGCCGACGAAAAAGATGATGGGAATCATAAATATAATGCAGCTGACACGATTCATCACAATCAGTCTCCGCAGTTTTTCATCTGCAATATCTTGCTGCTTCGTTTCCCTTAAAAAAGCCAGACAGGAGAACCAAGTGATCAGGTAGAATACTAGAATAATCAAAAAGCCGATACTTAAGCCAATTTTCATCACTTGGATGGAACCCTCATATGTATCCGGCAGGAAAACTCCCGTTAAAGCAGTAATCACTACTGTTAGTGCAAATATAATCGGAATAATGATGCCTAGACGGGCAGCCTTTCTGGACGATGTGATTAATAGGTTCCGTAGTTTGCTTTCATCTGTCATCTTACCGGCTCCTTCTTATGCTTGTTTCTCGTGTCCTCCATTACTGAATGACCTGAATATCATCAATCCTCCCGGCGAGTTCTGTTGCCTGATACAACCGTTTCTCTTCTGGCATTCTTTCTGCCGGTACTTTTACGTGCATGATGAAACCTTCTTTATGTTTGATTTCCCCTAAAAACTCCGGCGGGAATTGAAAGTCCATTTTTCGAAATGCAGCTTCATTATTTTCTTTAAGTTCGATATGCAAACTTCCTTTCAACGCTTTGATAGGTGTGCCAGAATGATTGACGAACACTCCGGCTACAGTCATCGATTTATCGATAGGTTCATAGTTTCCACGTAAAATCACAAAAAAAACCGCCCCTTCTTTAAAGGGGAAGTCGTTCTCATCAAAGAATTTTTGTACATCCACTACTTCTTGTTGGATGTCAGAATTTTCCATTTGCTCTTCATGCGCTTTTGCAAGTACGATTTTTATTTTCTCCAACCTTCACACCACCTTGATCAGTTAAGGTCAATTCAAGTCCTCGATAATCTGCTCAATTTCCGCAATTTTACCTTGCAATACTCCCTATTCATTCCTTTTATGATTGTAAATAGTCGCATAACTGTTTATGAAGTTCAGGTCTTGCGGCAAGAATGGAACTTTTTTCAAGCATATTTACTGGATTTCCTTGCAAATCCGTTACAACTCCTCCAAGTTCTTCAACAATGATTTTCCCGCCAGCGAAATCCCATGGCGAGAGTCCTAAGCTTATGTACGCATCCAACCTACCCGTAGCAACGTAAGCAAATTCCATAGCAGCGGAACCGTATGATCTAGCTCCCCGTACATCCTTTAATAGCGGAATAAACGTTTGAGCAGCTTGTTCAGAATGGATGGAAGCCGGATTAAATCCAATAATCGCTTCATTTATATTGCCTTCCTCTAGCGGAGAGATCATTTCCTCATTAAAAAATGCCCCCTTACCTTTACTAGCCCAATAAAGCTCATCCAATATGACATCGTACAAATAACCTACTCTGCCAATTCCATCCTCTAAAATACCAATAGAGATATAGAAGTTTCTTTTCTGATGAACAAAATTCATCGTTCCATCGATTGGATCAATAATCCAAACAATTCCCTTTAAATCATCAATTTTATCTCCAAAACCTTCTTCTCCCACAATCTTGTGATGGGGATAATGTTCTTTAATTTGCTTTACGAAAAATTGTTCAGTTTCTTTATCGACATTTGTTACCAAATCATTGGCATTCGATTTTGTATCAATGTCTAATGCAGACTCAAGCGACTCTACTATCGATTTTCTTGCGTCCTTTAACCACTGTTTTACAGCTTTATCTACTTCATGCCATATTGCCATATTTCCACCCTCCATCTAACCCCCATATTTTACTATAGCATAGGGATTTCAAACCGCGTTTTCAAGCAATGTGTTTTACCACACAGGCATTGGCAAAATTCTTGTTGAACATGAAAGAACTTCCTTACTCAAAAAGGAAGTTCGATCTCGCAAATACTTCACAAAGCTTCCAGCTTAATAAGCTCTTCCCGAATGCGTGTAAGCTTCCGTTTTGCTTTTGACTTTTTATCCTCATTTTCTTCTTGCAATGCATCATACAGAACAGCTAATTCATAATTTAACTCTAATCGTAATACGGCGAGTCTTTGTTTATCTAGGTTTTTTCTTCGATAAGCATTCACTACTTGTTTCATGGAAGAAACACCCCTTTAGTTATTCGAAATATTTTTACCATTCCCTGGAATAACTTATTATAATATATGTTGTTGGAAGTGAAGGAGGAACAAAATTGGGTTTTTACCTTAGATAAGAAATTTCCTACTCTGAAGCTCTTTGATTTTGTGTAATTGGCTATTGCTAATTTTGTACCCGGATCAAGATGGAATTAAACAATAAAGACGTATGTACCTCAAAGAGTGCCCGTACTTTCCTTTCTAATGGAGAAAGTTTTGTACTGATTTTCATTTCACATTTTTATTAATTGATTAGATGAAGTACCTTTAGCCTTTTTAATCGTTCTATACAAGGAATAGCCACTTGAATCTTCAAATTCTTTTCCAAACTTTTTTTCATCTGATTTAGCAGGAACAATTTTTTTGAATTTACGATATTCATCTAATAAATCATCCCGATCAACGCCTTTTTCGTACGCCTGCTCAATTTTTTGGAAAAACTGTATGACGGTCACAATTTCATCTTGGGTCCAATCGATAGAAAATGGATAAGAATATTCCAAACGAACTTCCTCCCTGTGCGCTTATTATTTCTTACATTCAGACTTCTATACTTTTTCTTTAAAAAAGTTGATCGAGTGTTTACTTGTGAAAAGCTATATGGTCACTCTAAAAGTGCCTAGATAACCTCACAATGTAAAAATGCCAGTTCTATAAAGCTGACGCCTAGTTCTTTATTCTTTGTAGCGTGGAGTTTTGATTAGACTTGGGTCAACTGTTTCATAGCCTTTGTCTCTTAAACCTTTTACAATGTCCTCTAAGGCCGCATTCGTCCATTCTCGATCATGCATTAACAAATTGGCACCGTTTCCTAATTCCGGTGCGTTAACCATGATATCGGCAATTCCCTCTTTGTTCATATATTCAGCGTTCCAATCGTAACCATATGTCCAATTCATTAATACCATCTTTTCGTCTTTCGCAATTCCTTTACTGATATCTGTATTTTTTCCGAAGGGAGCGCGAAGAAATTTAGGCCTTTCTCCCGTAATTTTTTCAACCTGGTCATTGACAGAGAGAATTTCCTCCTTTTGCTCCTCTGGAGATAGTGTCGTTAAATCTTCATGTGAGTACGTATGATTGCCGATTTCAAAGCCCATATCATAAATTTCCTTTACTATATCTTCTTTTTCAGGGGTGGTCATAAAATGGCCATTCACAAAAAAGATGGCTGGAGCATCGAGCTCTTTTAGCGTTTTCGCCATTTCTAAAGCGTATTGATCTGGTGCATCATCAATCGTAAGCAAGGCAACTTTTGGGTTTGCCTCATCAATTGGTACGATAGAATAAACATCACTTAATTCATATTCTGGGGCTTTTTCTTCTTCTGGTTGAGCTTCCGATTCTTCGTCCTTCTCTGATTGATTATCTTCTGCTGTCTCCCCTTTTTGCTGTTCATCTTGCTCTTTTTTGTCGTTTGCCTCAGTTAAAGGCTTGTCTACCTTCTCTGTCGACTGATTTGGAGAGCTCTGATTGCCACATCCTGCTAATACTCCTGCAACGATGAATATGGTTATTATTTTCTTCATAAGTTTCCCCTTTCCCTTTTTACATGGAAGTAACTTCCATTATAATTTGTCGACATATAGGATTCAAGGGATCGAATTTTGTTGAATTTTGTGGGAATTATCGAAATAAAAGGTGTAACATCCATTGTAACGATGCGTATGTGCATAAACTCATTAATGTAGTGAGGAGGGTCACCCGATTTGAGCCGATAATTTTTTTAGCTACTAAATAAGCCAAATAAAAAAAGACGAGGAATAGAAGAACTTTAGGAAGAAATCGATCTTTTCCTGAAAGCCATTGTGCAAGATGGAAACCACCCCAAATCATGATTTGAATGAGAGCCGCAACGTAATTTTTTAGAAGCATTGAATTCTCCACTCATTTCATTGAAGATTTACGGTATTTTAGATAGAAGCTGAGAAGGGATTATTCCTTATAATAAAAAACCTCCTCTTAGATAATATGCATGTTTATATATAAAATAAACCAAAAAAAGAGCTTTCTCGTTTACTTGAGAAAGCTCTTTAGGAAATTTATTTTTTACATAATATGAATAGGTGTACCTAAAGCTTTTTCTGCTGCTTCCATTGAAATTTCACCTAAAGTAGGATGGGCATGGATCGTCATAGCGATATCTTCAGCAGTCATTCCAGCTTCAATCGCTAGACCTAGTTCTGAAATCACATCAGAAGCATTGGAACCGGCGATTTGAGCACCAATCACTAAACCATCCTCTTTACGAGTAATTAATTTCATAAAGCCATCTGTGCTGTTAAGGGATAATGCTCTACCGTTAGCAGCGAAAGGAAATTTAGCGGCTGTTATGTCAATGCCTTCATCCTTCGCTTGTTGTTCAGTATAACCAACTGTTGCAAGTTCTGGTTCAGAGAATACAACAGCAGGCATGCCAATGTAATCCACTTCAGACGGTTGTCCAGAAATAGCTTCTGCCGCGATTTTACCTTCATAAGAAGCTTTATGAGCCAATGGTAGGCCTGGAACAATATCACCAATTGCATAAATATTATTCACGGAAGTGCGGCATTGTTTATCCACTTCAATTAATCCACGGTCATTCAACTTAACTCCTACTTGCTCAAGACCAAGTTCATCAGTGTTTGGTTTACGGCCGACCGTAACAAGGACATAATCTGCTTCTACCGTTTCTTCTTTGCCCCCGGCCTCATACGTAACTTTCACACCATCTTTCGTTTCTTCAACACCTTTAGCCATAGCTTTTGTTACTACGTTTACTTTTTTCTTTTTCAATCCTTTTGTAACGAGAGAAGTCATTTGCTTTTCAAAGCCACTAAGGATGTCATCCGCACCTTCAAGAATGGTTACTTCTGTTCCAAGATTAGCATATGCAGTACCAAGCTCCGTACCAACATAACCTCCACCAATAACAACTAGTTTTTCAGGTAATTCTTTAAGGTTCAAAGCTCCAGTTGAATCAAGGACACGATCAGAGAACTTAAATGTAGGTAGTTCAATTGGATGTGATCCCGTAGCAATAATAGCATTTTTAAAGGTATACGTTTGTGCTGATTTTTCGTCCATTACACGAATGTTATGGTCATCAACGAAATAAGCTTCCCCTTTAACAATCTCAACTTTATTACCTTTTAGTAAACCTTCTACACCACTCGTAAGTTTATTTACAACGCTACCTTTCCACTCCTGAAGTTTTGAAAAGTCAAGACTGACATTTTCAGCTTTAATTCCAAATTCTTCAGACTCTAGCGCATTCTCATAGCGGTGAGAAGCAGAAATCAAGGCTTTAGAAGGAATACATCCTACGTTTAAACAAACACCGCCAAGATTCCCTTTTTCAACGATGGTCACCTTTTGGCCAAGTTGAGCGGCACGAATTGCCGCTACATACCCACCTGGACCTGCTCCAATGACAAGTGTATCTGTTTCAATCGGAAAATCTCCTACTACCATTTCTTACCCCTCCATTAATAAAAGTTCAGGATCGTTTAGTAACCGTTTGATGTGGTTTAATGCATGTTGCGCTGTTGCTCCATCAATCATTCTATGGTCAAAACTTAATGATAGAGCTAACACAGGGGCAGCAATGATTTCACCATCTTGAACAACTGGTTTTTCCGCAATACGGCCAATTCCAAGAATAGCGACTTCTGGCTGATTAATAACTGGTGTAAACCACTGACCACCAGCAGAACCAATGTTAGTAATTGTGCAAGAAGCACCTTTCATTTCATTAGGAGCTAATTTACCATCTCTTGCTTTCACAGCTAATTCATTAATTTCTTGTGAAATATTAAAGATGGATTTCGCATCTGCACGTTTCACAACCGGTACTAATAATCCTCTGTCTGTATCAGCAGCGATACCGATATTGTAATAGTGCTTATGAATGATTTCTCCCGCTTCATCATCAAGTGAAGTATTAAGTGCTGGATATTCACGAAGCGCACTTACAAGTGCCTTGACGACATATGGCAAGAATGTAAGCTTAATATCTTTCTCAGCAGCTATAGCTTTGAATTTCTTCCGATGTGCAACAAGCTTCGTTACATCTATTTCATCCATCAACGTAACATGTGGAGCTGTATGCTTCGAATTAACCATAGCTTTTGCAATTGCTTTTCGGATACCACTCATTTTTTCACGTGTTTCCGGATATTCACCCTCAGGGATAGCTACAGACGTCGCTTTAGTTCCTTCATCTTTCACTGGAGCTTCTGCTTGTTTCGCTTCTGGAGCTCCTCCTTGCAAGAAGGTATCAATATCTTCTTTTAGTACGCGGTTATTCTTACCAGAGCCATTTACTTGCTGAATATTAACTCCTTTTTCACGCGCATATTTTCTAACCGAAGGCATAGCAATAACACGTCTATTTGGGTCTACTTCGATTTCTGCTTGGGATCCAGCGCCTGTTGCCTCTTCTTTTTGTTCAGCCTGAACTTCTGCTTTTTGCACATCTTGACCAGCTTCAGCCGTAGATTGTACATCTGCTTCCGTTTTTTCTTCCCCATGATCCCCTTTAAATTGAAGATCTTCATAACCTGGAGCATCAAATTTAATTAAAGCCTGTCCAACTGTAGCTGTTTGACCTTCTTCTACATAAATTTCTTCTACCGTACCTGCGACAGGAGAAGGAATTTCTACTACAGCTTTGTCGTTTTGGACTTCACAAAGCGTATCATCTTCCTCAATTTTGTCACCTGGCTTTACGAACCATTTAACAATATCGCCTTCGTGAATTCCTTCACCAATGTCTGGCATTTTAAATTCAAATGACACGGTCTTCACCCTCCTGTTAATTCTTTGTTAAATAAATTTTTTTAGATCTAGAATAGTACCTTGTTGATTTGTGTAAACAACGGGTGGAATCGTTTATATCCAGCGTCTAACGCTTTTCTTCTTTGTTGTTAAAAGTCTAGTACCTTTTTAGCTGTTTCCATAATATCTTTGTGATTTGGCAACCAAACTGCCTCAGCTTGTGAGAACGGATATACAGTATCAGGCGCCGTTACTCTTAAAACGGGAGCTTCAAGACTAAGAATAGCTCTTTCTGTAATCTCTGAAACCACATTCGCAGCAATTCCAGCTTGTTTTTGTGCCTCTTGAACAACAATGGCACGATTAGTTTTTTCAACAGATGCAATAATTGTTTCCACATCAATTGGGCTAATGGTTCTTAAATCGATTACCTCAACTGAGTGACCTTCTTTTTCTAGTTCTTCTGCTGCTTTTAAAGATTCATGGACCATTGCTCCGTATGTCACAATCGTTAAATCGGAACCTTCTCGTTTTACGTCAGCTTTTCCAAGTGGAATTGTGTATTCTTCTTCTGGAACTTCTTGACGGAATGAACGATACAATTTCATATGTTCCAAGAAAATAACTGGATCGTTGTCACGGATAGCAGAGATTAACAATCCTTTTGCTTCATAAGGAGTGGATGGGATCACTACTTTTAGTCCAGGTTGCTGTGCCATTAGACCTTCAAGACTGTCTGCGTGTAATTCCGGGGTATGCACTCCACCACCAAATGGTGAACGAATCGTAATTGGTGCATGTTTCGTATTACCGGAACGGTATCTCCATCTAGCCATTTGACCATTTACAGAATCCATTACTTCATATATAAATCCGAAAAATTGAATTTCAGGTACAGGTCGAAAACCTTGTTCTGCTAAACCAATCGAAAGACCGCCTATCCCCGACTCAGCAAGTGGTGTATCAAATACTCGATCTTCACCAAATTCTTTCTGAAGTCCCTCAGTTGCACGGAATACACCGCCATTCACGCCAACGTCTTCACCGAACACAAGTACATTTTCGTCGTTGCGCAATTCGGTACGAAGCGCATCCGTGATAGCTTGAATCATTGTCATTTGCGCCATGGCTTACTTCGACTCCTTCTCTTTATAAATTTCATATTGCTCCTGCAAATTATTTGGCAATTCCTCAAACATATTTGAAATGAGATCCGTTACCTTTTGCTTAGGAGTTTCATCCGCTTTTTTAATCGCCTCTTTGATTTCTTCCTTCGCTTGTTCGATCACTTTGTTTTCTTTTTCTTCATTCCATATTCCTTTTTCGACAAGGAAATTACGGAATCTTACAAGCGGATCTTTTTTCTCCCATTCGTTATCCGTATCAGAAGTACGATAACGTGTAGGATCATCCCCTGCCATCGTATGCGGTCCATATCTGTAACAAAGTGTCTCGATAAGAGTTGGTCCACCACCGTTTACTGCTCGTTCTCTTGCTTCGTTAACAACTGCATAAACAGCCAATGGATCCATTCCATCTACTAGAACGCCCGGAATCCCAACAGAAACAGCCTTTTGCGCAAGTGTTTTAGCTGCAGTCTGTACTTCACGTGGTGTAGAAATCGCATATTGGTTATTTTGCACAATAAAAATTGCAGGTGCGCCATATGCTCCGGCAAAGTTTATTCCTTCATAGAAATCCCCTTGAGAAGTTCCACCATCCCCTGTGTATGTAACTGCCACAGTCTTTTTATTGCGCTTTTTCATTCCTAATGCTACTCCTGCAGTTTGCACGTATTGAGCCCCAATAATAATTTGTGGTGAAGTCGCGTGAACACCATCTGGAAATTGGTTTCCTATAAAATGTCCTCTGGAAAATAGGAAAGCTTTATATAAAGGTAGCCCATGCCAAATAATTTGTGGTACATCACGATAACCAGGCAAAATATAATCGTCTTTTTCTAATGCAAAATGAGAAGCAATTTGAGATGCTTCTTGACCTGCAGTTGGAGCATAGAACCCAAGTCTTCCTTGTCTATTAAGAGAAATACTTCTTTGATCTAGAATTCTTGTATACACCATACGGCGCATTAATTCTTCTAATTGCTCATCAGACAAATCAGGCATTAAATCTTTATTTACAACCTCGCCTTTTTCATTTAAAACCTGGACCATCTCAAATTGACTTTCAATTTTTTCGAGCGTTTTTTCAGCATCGAATTGTGCCTTCTTTGAAGCCATTGAAGCCACCTATCCTTTCTATATTGATATTTTGGAATGGATCAAAAAGAGATTGTTATCAAATGACACTATTTAACGCCATTTTAAACGTATTTCTTAGTATAAGCTTTCCACATTTTCACAAAGAATAACAAAAAATGATTAATATGCTGGAAAACAAACTGTATTAATCCATTTCACAAAAAAAATTAAAACAACTTTTTCACTTTTTTAGTTTACATGAGAACGGGAATTGCGTCAATAAATCTGCATCAAACAGAAAGTTTAAAATACTAACTTTACAAACTGTATTATATTTATCTAGCTTACTGTTATATAATTGTTTTTCTATAAAAACTGTTATAGATTAGCTTGTTACAACAAAGGTTGATTACTTAAAGAAGATTAACAGGAGCACGGTAATCGTTTCCTGTTAATCTTTGTTGTCATTCGTAATGTTAAAACCAGCTTTATTATAGAATTCTAACTTTTTCTCATTAAACCCTTCTGTCTTTTCATTGAACGTATTATTAGCTTCTTGAACTTTTTCATACGCATTATTAGAAGCCTCAATTTGCTTTTCGAGTTTTTCCATAGACAACTCTTCATCTTTCATTAATTCATAGATTTTTTTATCTTCAGAAAGTCCTGTAAGATAGGCTGAGTAGAGCGTATCGTAAGCACTATAACGCTCATCCATGAGATCCGCCAATTTTTGCGCTTCTTTTTTTAGTTCCCCATCTTTTATTTTGTCTAATTCTGTTTTGGCTTTTTGAAATTCTTCTTTGGATTTTTCAAGCGCCTCTTTTTCTTTGTCTATCAGCTTTCGTCGTTCATCTAAATTCACCAAAGCTTCATCAGCCAATTTTTGAATTTGATCGAACTCTTTCATTCCAAGTTCCATAATTTCATCAAACAAAGCTTTCTCATCCGATTCTAATTTGTTCATTGGCTTTTGCTGTTTTTCAAAAGCGTTTTCTTGTGATGCAGCATCTTCCATAACTTGAAAGACAGTTTCTTCCGGAGATGAGCATGCCGCAACCGTTACGGCTAATATACCAATGACCAGAAAAGTAATCAGTTTCTTCATTAAAACCCTCCTAACATCTTCCATTAAAACTATACCCTTATAGCTAGAATTTGACAACATTCTTGAGAATAAATAAGATAAATTTATACTTTTTATTAAGCCAACAGAATGTTGGTCAGAAGACGTTGTGCTGGGACAGCGTGAATTTAGCTGTTCAACATATATTTTTGGACTAGACTGGGGGGAAATGGATTTTATGATTCGAATGAAAGATATTGTGAGAGAGGGCCATCCTGTTTTAAGAGAAACTGCACAAGAAGTCAAAATGCCGCCATCGCAAGAAGATATCCGCATTTTAAAAGAAATGCAACAATTTTTGGCTAATAGTCAGGATCCTGAATTAAGCGAAAAATATAATTTGCGTGCTGGAGTTGGCCTTGCTGCTCCACAAATTAATATATCTAAAAGAATGATCGCGGTTCGACTTGAGGAAGAGGATGGTAAAGAATATTGCTATTCCTTAATAAACCCTAAAATTATCAGCCACTCTGTTGAAAAGTCGTATTTGACTGCGGGAGAGGGCTGTTTATCTGTGGATCGGGATGTTCCCGGATATGTACTTCGCCATGCACGTATTACGCTAAAAGGCTATGATATTGATCGGGAGCGAGAAGTGAAGCTACGATTAAAAGGAATGCCTGCTATTGTTTTCCAACATGAACTGGACCATTTAAATGGCATTATGTTCTATGATCATATTGATAAGGACAATCCGTTTAAAGCTCCTGAGGGCGCCATTCCGATCGACCGCTAATGTTCTCCTTTCATCAAACTATCTTTGATGAAAGGAGATCTTTTTATATACAAGAAACCGTTGCTCATCCAAAAGTCTCTTGTTACTATAGCAAGCCAACCCTTTTTAATCCTTTTGCAATCCCATCCTGATCCACCTTGGTTGTCACGACATCTGCAACTTCCTTCACCTGGCGTAAAGCATTCCCCATTGCTACTCCAGTACCAACTGTTTTCAACATTTCGATATCATTTAAGCCATCTCCAAATGCATAAACGTCTTCCATTTCAAAGCCAAGTTTCTCGATAAGTTTCTGTATCCCTTTTGCCTTTGATCCGCCTTTTGGGATAACATCAACTGAATTTTCATGCCATCTAATAAAATCAAATTCACTAAACTGGTCTGTATAAGCCTCTTCTTGTTTATTAACAAAAAGGAGAGCTTGATAAATAGTGGTTTGCCAATAAAAATCTGTATGAAATTGTGGGTGGGCTAATTGTAACGTCTCTAAACTCTCTTCAATACGTTGATCATAATCTACATTTGCTTTAAGTGTTGAACGATTCATATAGACAATCGGATGTCCTTTCTCTCTTGCCACTTTTTCCAATTCGCTAAGATTTTCGGGCTGTAGTGGGTTTTCGAAAATGACATTTCCATTAAATACAACAAATTGCCCATTAAAACTTACATATGATTCCATACCTAATTCTTTTAAGAGTGGTTCTACCATAAACGGGGCCCTTCCTGTTGCTAGGGCTGTGTACACGCCACTCTTCTGTAATTTTATGATGGCCTCTCTAGTAGACTGAGGTAATTCCTTATGATCATCCAGTAAAGTCCCATCGATATCAAAAAAGACAATTTTGCTCATTTCTTAGTAGCCTCCAATTTTTTCCTTCTCGTGGTGATGATAGTTTTTATCCAAAAGCATATAATAAATTTACATAAATTGCACAAAAAGGGACTTCTCCCGGATAAGTTACTTTTACTTTCAGCTTTAATCGGTTAAAATAGAATTAAGGAGTGAACCACAATGTTGAAAAAGCTCAAGAAAAAGCTTTTAAAACAGTGGAAAGACTTACTAAAAAAGAAAACGATCGCTTGACCTGCTATTCACCTTTTAATCAAGCCCCTCTGAAATTAGGAGGGCTTATTCTTTATTTTTAATAATGCATGCCATTAAATTGATATAAAAAAACAAAGAAATGCAATAAGGAGAGGTAAACATGATTTTTAAAGTTTATTATCAAGAAGAACTCAAAGAAATGCCCGTTCGTGAAAAAACAAAAACCTTATATTTAGAATCTACTAGCGAGCGAGAGGTAAGAAAGTCTTTAAAAAACCGCCCAATTAATATTGAATTTGTTCAAGCTTTGGAAGGGGCTTATTTGGAGTATGAAAAAAATAGCCCACACTTTACATTACAGGAGAACTCATAATGAAATTTGTAAAAAATGATCAAACAGCAGTATTTGCTCTTGGAGGATTAGGCGAGATTGGGAAAAACACTTATGGTGTCCAATTTCAAGATGAAATTATCGTCATTGATGCGGGAATTAAATTTCCCGAAGATGAGTTGCTTGGGATTGATTATGTGATTCCAGATTATACTTATTTGCTGAAAAATAGTGATAAAATTAAAGGTCTCTTTATCACTCATGGACACGAGGACCATATTGGTGGCATCCCATACTTACTTCGCCAAGTGAATATTCCGATATATGCAGGTAAGCTTGCCATGGGACTGATACGTAACAAGCTCGAGGAACATGGATTATTACGTCAGGCCCAACTGCATGAAATTCACGAGGAAGAGATCATTAAATTCCGAAAAACGTCCGTATCTTTCTTCCGTACGACTCATAGTATCCCGGATTCGTATGGGATCGTTGTGAAAACTCCACCAGGTAATATTGTTCATACCGGTGATTTCAAATTTGACTTCACACCTGTTGGAGAGCCTGCCAACCTTACTAAGATGGCCCAGATTGGACAAGAAGGCGTACTTTGTCTTTTATCTGATAGTACAAACGCTGAAGTCCCTAACTTCACAATGTCAGAAAGACGTGTAGGAGACAGTATCGATGAAATTTTTCGTAAGGTGGAAGGCAGGGTTATTTTTGCGACCTTCGCTTCCAATATTCACAGATTACAACAAGTTACAGATGCGGCTGTTGCAAACGGTAGAAAAATTGCTGTCTTTGGACGCAGTATGGATGCCGCCATTGAGATCGGACAAGATTTAGGCTATATTCGCGCACCGAAAGATACATTTGTTAGTCCGCAACAATTAAATCGACTTCCCGCCAATAAAGTTACGATTCTTTGTACTGGTAGTCAAGGTGAGCCTATGGCTGCTCTTTCAAGAATTGCCAATGGTACACATCGGCAAATCCAAATACAGCCTGGTGATACGGTCGTATTCTCTTCATCTCCGATCCCAGGAAACACGATTAGTGTTAACCGAACCATTAATCTGCTATATAGAGCAGGGGCAGACGTGATCGCCGGATCGTTAAATAATATCCATACTTCTGGTCACGGAGGTCAACAGGAACAAAAATTAATGCTTCGTCTTATGAAACCAAAGTTTTTCATGCCCATTCATGGTGAATTCCGGATGCAAAGAATGCACGCAAAATCTGCCGTAGAATGTGGCGTTTTAGAAGAAAATTGTTTTGTAATGGATAATGGCGAAGTCCTCGCACTTAGTAGTGAGGCAGGAAGCATAGCAGGGAAAATTCCATCTGGCTCCGTCTATATTGATGGTAGTGGAATCGGGGATATCGGGAATATCGTTTTACGTGACAGAAAAATTCTATCTGAAGAAGGCTTAGTGATTGTTGTCGTTTCCATCAACATGGAAACTCACCAAATTGTTGCTGGTCCTGATATTATTTCAAGAGGATTTGTCTATATGAGAGAATCTGGGGATCTTATTAATGAGGCACAGAAAAACATTACAAATCACTTAAATAAAGTAATGGACCGAAAAACGACGCAATGGGCTGAAATAAAAACAGAAATTATTGATACTCTTACACCATTTCTTTATGAAAAGACAAAAAGACGCCCAATGATCTTACCTATTATTATGGAAGTCTAATAAGAAAAGCGTAAGCGCCCGTTTAGCGACGTACAAACTTTTTAGGAGCCTGACGAGATAAAGGAAACACGATGAACCCGAAGGGTGAATCGATGTTGACTTATCGTAGGAAGGCACCGAAAGTTTGCTAGTCGCTGGGCGCTGGAGCTAGATCAAGCATTAGCCATTTTTTATACTTTCTTACCATATATAAAAAAGCGGAGGATAATCCTCCGCTTTTTTATATGACCGCCCAGGCGTCTTGCGTCTTTCCTAGCCTAACACCTTTTTTTCAAAGCGATTAATATCTGTATCTGCCCCGATCACAATTAAAATATCGCCTGACTGTAAGGGCGCTTCTGCTGGTGGAGTGACAATAATTTCCCTTCCTCGTTTTATAGCTACAATGTTAATTCCATATCGAGCTCGTACATCTAAATCAATCAAAGAATGTCCAGCTAATAATTCATTCACCTTTATTTCTACAATACTATATTCATCAGAAAGTTCCAGATAATCGAGAATATTTTTCGAAACAATATAATGGGCAATTCGTCGCCCCATATCCCTTTCAGGATGTACAACATGGTCGGCACCAATTTTCTGAAGAACTTTTGCGTGATGATCATTTTGGGCTTTTACTGTTATATAATGGACACCTACTTCTTTCAAAATAAGCGTCGTTAGGATACTGGATTGAATATCATCGCCGATCGCGACGATGACGTGATCAATATTTCTTATCCCTAAATTCTTCAGAACCGCTTCATCTGTCGTATCAGCAATGGCTGCGTGAGTGGCAATCGCCGCATATTCGTTTACCCTTTCCTCATCCTTATCAATAGCTAGAACTTCCATTCCCTGTTCTAATAATTCCGTACAAATACTTCCTCCAAAGCGACCAAGACCAATAACCGCGAATTGTTTCTTCATACTCATTCCCCCAGCCTACAAAATAATACATTACTTTCCACTTTCTAGCTCTTTAGCAAATGTCCAACCATCTTCTTGATAAATTTTTCCTTCTTTTAATAGTTTTCCTAAAGCACGTTTAAATGACCCTTTACTCATATCAAATCGTTTCTTAATATCTTCCGGTTGGCTTTTATCTGTATAAGGCATCGATCCACCACGTCCTAATAAATAATCGAAAATCAGAATTGCATCCTGATCAATCCTTTCGTGCGTCCGTGGCATTAAAGAAATATTGATTGTACCATCCTTTTTTACATCAATAACCCGGCCAACGATTTCTTCACCTAACCGTGGTTCTTTTGTTCTTTCAGATTCATGAAGAAACCCTACAATCCCTTCATCCGTTATAATCGAAGAACCAACAAGAAGAACCCGGAACACAGTCCCATGAACAGATCGGTTTAAATAACCTTTATCCGCCTCTTTTGCTTGTGCTCTCATCACTTCATCCGTTGCTGGCATTGCAAATAATCGATCTTTATTATTCTTAACCAATGTACAGAAGAGCTTATCCCCTTCTTTAGGCCAAAGTTGCATTGAATCTGGTAGATCATCTAGTGATACAAGAATATCCTTTTTTAATCCTATATCAACGAAAACACCAAGTCCTTCTTTTATTCCGACTACTTCAACCCAATCATATTTCCCCACTTGGATAGAAGGAATCGTCTGTGAAGCAGACAACCGTCCTTGATGATCTTGATATAAAAACACCTCTATTTTTTGATCAAGCTCAATTGAATCATTTATTTCAAGATGATGTAAAAGGACATCCTCTTCACCATCTGACAAAAAATACCCGAAAAGTGCTTCACGCACCACTGTTAAACATGCTGTTGTTCCAGCTTCCATAATTGATCCTCCGATCTGAATATTCATTCCTGAATAATGTCCATTATATCATGTCGCCATGACAAAAAAAGGATATTAGGTTTTCTGTACTCGTTTTTCCACTCCCTTGTCTTTTGCATATAAAATTATAAATAAAAGTGTACCAATCAATGCGGAAATAGATCCCATTTTGTATATAAAGCCCCCACCAAACTGTTCCATCAAATATCCTCCTGCCGCACTGCCTATGATTGTGGCTAAACCATTAAAAGTAGCATAATAAGCGGTTTGACCTGTTGCAAGCATCTCTTCGGGGATGATCGTGGCGATATATTGTAGAGCAGAAACCATAAAGATTGCGAATGTAACACTATGTAATGCTTGTGAATAAATGATCATCATGGGGTCGGTGAGTAAGCCATATAAAAACCATCTACAAGTATAAAAGAAACTTGCTATTCCCAATAGTAGAAGCAACGGAATTCTTTTCATTAATATGTACATAATCGCTACAACAGGAGCTTCACTTAATGCTGAAAAGGTCCAGGCTAGACCAATCCTCCCTTCAGAAGCACCTAATGATTTTAGATAAATAGCCAACATACTATCGTTCATTCGGTGGGGGATCGCAATAAATAAAATGGCGATTAAAAAACCAAGAAATCGGGCATTACGAAAAGCTTGTTGAAACCCTTTCGTTGTCAAAGGCTTTTTTTCTACGATCGGATCCGTAAGTCGAATAGCAATAAATAAAACCCTAATAATAATGATCGAATAGATAATCCATAAATATTGAATGCCAATTATACCAATGATCGTTCCAAGAACAAATGAAGCAATTGCGAAACCGATGGATCCCCATACCCGGATGGAACCGTAGCTAACTCTCTTTTCTTTCGCAAAAACCGTTGACAGACTATCAAGTAAAGGTTGAATAGGTGACATAAAAAAGTGAAAAATCATCATCATTAAGATTAACAATGACATAGTTGGACTGAAGAAAACAGCTAACCCTGTTATAAGTGTTGCCATAAGTAAAAATATGATTACATTTTTAACAGACTGTTTTTTATCTGATACCACTCCCCAAAAAGGTTGGGAAAAGATAGCAACGATGGGACCGACAGATAGAACAATCCCAATTTGGGCAGGGCTTAAGCCTTTAAATCGAAATAACAACGGTAAAAACGCATTGATCATTGAAACAATCCAATAATAGAAGAAATTAAATAAAGATATTCTTAACATGGTCTAACTCCTTAGAGAATGACATAAAAAGGAGGATGAGCCGCAATCGGTCAACCTCCTTTTTGAAGTGCAATGAGCTACTTGAACTGAAACGGAGTTTTATCCTTAAATAGCTTTCATTACTTTAAATTGGGCCTCTATTAAGCGATAATATTCGCCTTGGTGCTCCATTAACTCGTCATGATTCCCCTCTTCAATAATCTCGCCTTGTTGAAGGACGAAAATTTTATCAGAATCTCTAATGGTTGAAAGTCTATGGGCAATTATGATTGATGTTCTACCTTTAAGTAAGGTCTGTAAAGCCGCTTGGATTTGAACTTCTGTCTCCGTATCTATACTGGCAGTCGCTTCATCAAGAATAATAATCCGTGGATCGGCCAAAAGCGCCCTAGCGAAAGATAATAATTGTCGTTCTCCAACAGACAATATATTCCCTCTTTCCTCAACTTCTGTTTCATAACCCATTGGTAATTTTTTAATGAACTTGTCAGCTCCTATCGCTTCTGCCGCTGCCTTTACTTGTTCATCGGTTGCAGCCGGATTACCAAAGCGAATATTCTCCATTATGGTACCTGAAAAAATAAAAGTGTCTTGTAAAACCACACTGATTTGCCGACGAAGTTCAGTTAAAGAAACATCTCGCAAATCTTTCCCATCAATCCGAACAGATCCAGCTGTCGGGTCATAAAAACGAGTGATGAGATTCGCAATCGTTGATTTTCCTGAGCCTGTGTGACCAACAAGAGCAATCGTCTGACCGGGCAACATTTCTAAAGAAATTCCGTCTAATGCTTTTCTCTTATCATCGTAAGAGAATTCCACTTTGTCAAACTGGATATGTCCTTTAATATCGCCTAATGGGAGCGGCTTTTCCTTCTCATGAACGATCGGAAGTTCATCCAAATATTCAAAGATTCGCTCAGAAGAAGCCATTGCCATTAGCAATTGATTATAAAGTTGACCGAGCCGAGAAATTGGCTCCCAAAACATCCCAATATAGAAAGCAAAGGAAACAAATTGTCCAAGCGACAAGGAACCACTTTGAATTAAATGGGCACCATACCATAAAAGTACCCCAGTACCCACGGCGTTCGTTATATCAACCAACGGGCGAAACATCGCACTCTTTTTCGTTGCTAATCGCCATGCTTCAAAGTTCTCGGTATTAACTCCATCAAAAAAAGCCATATTCTCGTGTTCCTGTGTAAAACTTTGGGTAACTCTAATCCCTTGTATACTTTCATTTAAATGAGAATTTAGTTTCGATTGTTTTAATCTCATATATTGCCAGGATCTACGTATGCTTTTTCTAAGTGTTGTTGAGATAAAAAACATTAATGGGAGTACAACTAATACCGCTAAGGTCAACTGTGGACTTAATGTAAATAGAATGACAATGACACCAAAGAGCATCAGTATATCCATAAATACATTAATAACTCCGTTCGTAAACAAGTCCTGTAACGAATTCGTGTCATTCATGATTCTGACAAGAATAGAACCTGCTGAACGTTGATCAAAAAATCGGTGCGATAACCCTTGTACATGGGTAAAAAGATGTTTACGCAAATCATAAATTACTTTTTGTCCTAATTCATTACTCCATTTAATTCGATATATATTTGCTACATAATTTATGACATATAAGACCGCAATACCTCCCACAATCCACATTAAATAAGATATGCTTTTCTCTTCTTTAATGGCCTTCTCTAAGGCATAGACACCGATCATAATCGGAATGATTAGGCGGATTGCCGTCGTAATCAGTACGGTGATAATAGATGCTGGCAGTAAATTTTTCACATATGGACCTAAATAATTTAATAAACGATACAGCTGTTTCCAGTTAAATGGTTTATCAATCAATTGTTCCGTCGAATAATGAAAACGCTCCATGACAAGCGGATTTAGTTTTTTATCTTTTTTCATCTATTACTCTCACCCTCTCTGTCCTTGCAAAATGGCCTTTTGATCTTGAAACTGAATTTTATATACGCGTTCATATAGACCATTTCCATGAATGAGTTCTTCATGTGTGCCTCTTTCAACGATTCTTCCATTCTCTAATACAAGTATTTTATCTGCATGTTTTAAAGACGAAATTCTATGGGCAATGATAAATGTCGTTCTTCCACGCATGACTTCTCTCATCGCCCCTTGAATTTTAAATTCAGTTTCCATATCAACAGCACTTGTTGCATCATCAAGAATTAAAATACTCGGATCGAGACAAATAGCGCGCGCAATAGCGATTCGTTGTTTTTGCCCACCGGATAATCCTAGTCCTCTTTCACCTAATACCGTATCATACCCATCAGGCATTTGCGTGATGAACTCATGAGCATCAGCTCTTTTTGCTGCGTCAATGATATCCTCCATACTTGCATCTGGTCGCCCATAAGCGATATTGGCTTTAATCGTGGAGGAAAATAGAAAGCTTTCCTGCAATACAAAGCCGATATTCCCTCTTAAGGCTTTTAATGAATAATCTTTTACATTTCTTCCATCGACAAGCACTTCGCCAGATTCTGCTTCATAAAATCTAGTGATCAGCTGAGTAATACTGGTTTTTCCTGATCCTGTCGCTCCAACAAGTCCAATGATCTCGCCAGGTTCAGCTTCAAAACTTATATCTGTTAAGGATAAATTATCTTCACCTGCATAGCGCAACGAAACATGTTTGAATTCGACTCTTCCTTCAAGACGTTCAGGCGAATAAGCATGCTCTTTATCCGTAATATCCTCTTTTGCCTCGAGAATTTCTAATAAACGCTCACCAGATGCTTTGGATTGGGAAAACTGGTTAATGGTAAATCCTAGATTCATAATCGGCCATAAAATATAACCAACCAAACTATAAAAAGCAACCAATTCACCAGGTTTTAAAGAACCTTGGATCACAAAATATCCTCCAAGGGACAGCAATGCGATTACACAAAAGTTTCCTAAGAATTCCATTAAAGGAAAATATTTCGCCCAAATATTCGAGGTGAAGATATTACGATCCTTATAGTCTTCATTGGAGATATTGAATTTTTGATTTTGAAATTCTTCTCGTGATAAGGATTTCACCGTATTGATCCCAGAAATACTTTCCTGAACATTTGTATTCAGTCTGCCAAAGGAACGACGAATATTCCGAAAAGCTGGATGAACAGCCCTATCAAACTTATAAACAACGAAAAATAAAAATGGCAATGAAATCATCGTCGCAAATGTTAATGGGACCGAATAATAAAACATAACACCAAATGTAACGGTCAATAACAATATAAGTCTAATAATTTCTGCGAAACCAAAAGATAAAAAGAATCGAAAAGTTTCCACATCCGCTGTTAACCGCGACATTAAATCTCCGGTTTTGGCATTATCATAATAACGAAATGGCAAAAATTGCAGCTTGCCATATAACACTTTTCTCATTTTATATACAGAGTTAATCCCAAATAAATCCCCCATATATTGCTGAAAAAAGGTTGCAACCGCCTTTACAAGCATAATCCCAAAAAAGGCCAGTGTTAAAGGAACGATCCAATCGTATTGTTGGTTTAACACAACATTATCAATTGTCAATTGAAGTATGATTGGATAAATAACTGTTATGGCCGTAACAAGGAACAAAAAAACAGTTGAAATGATAAAGAATTTTTTATATGGCCAATAATACTGCTTTAATTTTTTAAACGTTTGCATAAAGCACCCTCCTCTATGGCTTTCGGCCATGATACTTAATATATCGGTTTCCGAAATGAATTTCCACTGTTTTTTTATAAATTATTCATATTCATTCGAATATCCGACTCTCCCTACATCTAAAGTCTGAATAGCACTTTTATTAGAAGAAATCTTCCACACTCCAAATGATGATGTATTTTTTCCTTGACTATTATAATGGTTTTTATTTCGTCTTGCGAGGGAATTGTTTAAAAAAATAAAAAAAGATACCCTTGAAATCATATGGGCATCTCAAAAACATATGAATAAATTTTTTACTCAACGAACGAAATTTCTTCTTCGTCTTGTGGTTAGCAAGAATGCTCAACTAGTTTCATTGTCTTCAGTATGTAGCAATACAATTGCGAGAGCATTCCTCTCGCCTATTCAAAGGTTGAAATTATGAATGTTTATTCGAGATAAATGATCGAACTACATCTACAAACGCTTTGACTTGCCGCAGTTCGAAAACCGATTCATACCCTAACAACCAAGTTCCACGCTTTATCGCCTGTTGTTTATCATCTAATAATGGAATTTTATATACATCCGTTTCTGAACCGGAGAGAGTAATGGCTGGTAATATGGCGTACCCGATGCCATTATACGTCATTTGCTTACATGTTTCTATCTGGTCTACCACGATCGTTCTTCTTGGAAAGGTCTGAAATTGCCGATGCCACCAATCTTGAATTTCCTGATAATACGTGGAATCACTTTTGAATTGGATAAACGGGCGTTCAGTTTCCAACACCTCTTCCACTTTTTGAATTTCGCGATCGACTAAATAGAGCTGATCCTCAAAAAGATGATGTTTTATTCCTTTCCAATCTGTCGTCCCCCTAATAATTCCAAGATGGACTTCCCCTTCATATAAACTTTTTAATATTTCACTACTCCAGCCTGTGATTAAAGAAACCTTCGCATATGGGTATATACGAAGAAACTCTTTTAACACTTTGGGCAACCAATTTTGCCCAACGATTGAAGCACAAGCAATTTTTAATGTCCCATGAACATGGGCATGAAGGGCCTGAAGCTCTTCAAATACTTGATCTTGCTTTTCTAATATACTTTTCGCGAAGTTCACTACGATTTCTCCAGAGGGAGTGAGGATCAATCCCTTTTGCGTTCGCAGAAATAAAGCTACACCCCAATATTTTTCAATATTTTGCAGGCGTTGTGATAAGGCCGGTTGTGATACAAATAATTTTTCTGCCGCCTTACGCATATTCGCTTCCTTCGCAAGCACGACAAGCAACTGATAGTCAGATAAAGACATTTGTATCTCCCTTTCACCATTTTAAGAAAAACGCAAGCGCCTGTTCAGCGGTGTTCAAATTTTGGAACCAGGGCTAAGGGCGCCACGTCCCCATGTCTTCGCCGTTCTGACCAACTTCCTGTTGGCCTAAAAATATTAGCTCCCTTCACGGGAGCCATATTTATACATGATCTAATTTAACTAAATGATTTTTTAATTCCTTTAATAGGACCCTTCTTGTAAAGATTCCTTCGAAAAAACCTTCGCGATCTTCAACACATAAAAAAGGATAGTCAATTAACAAATCAAGGGCTTTTTCAAACTCTTCATCCACTCGTATTTTTGGAATTTGAACTTGCATGACATCTTCCACTTTTTTATCACTTAATTTCTCAAATTCAATTCGTTCTAATCCGAGTATTGATTCCGTAATAAGAGGAGAACTAATCAATCCATGCAGTTTAAACTGTGCATCTAAAACAGGAATAGCGGAATAACCACTTTTTGTTAAGACTAACAAAGCATGTTCCAAGTTATTCCCGATTTGTACATGAGCAACTTTTTCGGATGGGATTATATAATCACTTATTTGTGGGTTCATGTTTTGATGACTTTGTAAGGAAATCATGTCAATCCCTCATCTCTTTATAATCTTAACTCTCCCCCATTTTAACATAAACCCGGTTAGAAAGCGCTTTATTTGATGTATTTTTAACGAATTTTTAAAAATGCTTGATTAGGATCGCTCTTTTTCTTCTTGAATCATTTCAAAGATCTCAATTGCAGCCATATCAATATCATCAAATTGGTATTTCTGTTTGTCATGATCTTTGCTATATTCCTCCACCTCATATGTATGAGAAGCAGGGAAGTATTTCACCTGGCATAAAACTTTTTGATTCACTTCAAATAATCGTTGAGGAATTTCCTCTTGCTCTCCATTATTCTGCATGGTTTCAAGCCTTTGTATAATGCTTACTAATTGTGACATTGTTAAACTCCTTTCTTGAAAGACAATGTAATTATAAAAGACTTAAGAACCCGAATGCAAACCTCACGACTAAAAAGTTATTGAGAAATAATAAATAAAGGAAGAATTCCTTATACGGAATGGCGCTTTTTTTCCTTATCTTTCTTTTTAGGTTGATAAATGCTATAATATTTACAAATAAAAATGGAAAGGTGTACACTAAATGGATGAACAAGCCAATAAAGCAATGGAACTGTCTGTTACCAATCTTTCGCAGGCTATTTTCACGGTCAACCGCCATGCCAAAACGGCAATAAATCCTAAATACTTATACATCTTGAAAAAGAATGCTCTAAATAAAATGATCGAAGAACAGAAAGCCACGAAAATCGGCCTCCACTTTTCGAGAAATCCTAAGTTTAGCCAACAACAATCAGATGTCTTAGTTCAATGTGGAGATTACTTATTCCATATACCACCGACTAAAGATGATTTTGGAAAACTTCCTCATCTCGGACATTTGAATCAGCATTCCCGCAACCCAAAAACCCGCATGTCCCTTAATACAGCCAAACGACTTCTTCAGAAATATACCGGTATAAGAGAAAATAAAGACCAAAGACCAAGTAATACACAAAAACCTGTATTCAAGAAACTAGGAGATAGCTTTTTCTAACGATATAAGCAATGGTCCCCTTTAATAATGAATAAAACAAAACGGATACTTCTTAAATCGGTATCCGTTTTGCTCTCTTACTATAGGATGTATTGATCAATTTTTGAAACGAGATGGTCTATGTCTGGTTTAGAGACTTGGTCTACAGCTCCTAACGCTTGTCCCCGATGAAATAGATCCTCTGTAATAAGAGAAGAAAAGATGATAACAGGTAATCCTGAGAGATGCGGATTTTCTTTCATTCTCCTTGTTAAATGGTGGCCATCCATTTGCGGCATTTCTATATCTGTGATCACTAATTGAACTTCTTTAAGTATGTCCTTTCCTTGTTCAACCATCGTTTCTAAATGATTTAGAGCGTCTCTTCCATTTTCAAAAAATTCAACATGCTCATAACCAGCAGCAACTAAAGTGTCTGCAAGAAGTTGTCTTAATAATGGTGAATCTTCAGCAACAATCAATCTTTTTTTCGATCGCTCTCTATTTTCCACTTTTTTTAATTTAGAAGGATGAATTCCCGCTTCAGGATTAATATCTACCATAATTTTCTCAAAATCTAACATCAGAATCATATCATCCTTCTCTTTAATTACGCCGATTACATTTGAAGAGTCTAAAGCATATAAATTGGAAGGCTTCTCGATTTTATCCCATGATATTCGTAAAATACGATCTACATTATGAACATGGAAAACAACTTGCTTGCTATTAAACTCTGTAACTATGAACTTATCCTGTGAAGAATCATGTTCAGCTTCTCTCTCCATTCCCAAAGCACGCTCTAGACTCACAACCGGTAGCACTTCTCCGCGTAATTGAATAATTCCTAACAAATGTGGATGTGAATGTGGTATGGGAGTTGCAGGGCTTGGAAGAATAATTTCTTTCACCTTTAATACATTGATACCAAATACATGTTGATTGATCTTGAATTGGATTATTTCTAACTCATTTGTACCACTCTCTAATAATATTTCTGACTGATTCTTCACGATTGTTTTCCTACCTTTCTTTGATCCCACCATCTTCCATGGGCAGATCCCAATATTTCATTAAGGCTTGTGTACCACTGTTTTCTTCCCCTTGCTCAGCAAGAGAATCATATAATCTTTTTGCAAGCTCTAAGCCAGGCAAACGAAGGGACATCTTCTCAGCCTCTTCAAGCGCAATTCCCATATCTTTAATAAAATGTTTAATAAAAAATCCAGGCGAGTAATCACGCTTTATGACCCTTGGAATTAAATTTGACATCGACCAGCTTCCTGCCGCACCATTACTAATTGATTTTAATACGGTTTCTGGATCTAGTCCTGCATGTTTAGCATAAACAAAAGCTTCTGTCACACCAACCATATTGGAAGCAATGGCAATTTGATTACACATTTTCGTATGTTGTCCCGATCCCTCTGGACCTTGATAGACAATATTTTCACCAAGAGTGGATAAGACAGGTTTACAATCTTGAAAAGTTTGTTGATCACCACCGACCATGATCGATAACGTGCCCCTTTTAGCCCCAATATCCCCACCAGACACTGGAGCATCTAACGCGCTAACTCCCCTCTTTTTCCCTTCTTTATAAATCTTTTTAGCTAAAGATGGTGTAGATGTCGTCATATCGATCACAATAGAGCCTGTTTTTATCCCAGCGAAAATCCCCTCATCACCAAAATATACATTTTCCACATCTTGCGGATAACCAACCATTGTAATTATTATTTCGGTATTTGCAGCCATTTCTTTAGGATTTTCTGCCCATATGGCTCCTTCGGCAATTAATTCCTTAGCCTTCTCTTTCGTTCTTGTAAACACACAAACTGAATATCCGTTGGCTATTAAGTTTCTAGCCATACTTTCCCCCATTACACCTAAACCAATAAATCCAATCGTTTCTTTTTCTTGATTCATATTTTTCAGCCTCCCCATTTGTTAAACAGATCTTAATTTTCCCCCATCCACAAAGAAGCTACTACCCGTCATATATGTATTGGCTTCTGAAGAGAGAAAGACCACTACCTTAGCAAATTCCTCTGGCGTTCCTGACCTTCCTAATGGAATACTATCTTCAGCAACTTTTTTAATTTCCTCTATAGAAACACCCTTTTTATTCGCGTTTACTTCATCTAATTGAGATATCCTGTCTGTTAATATCCTTCCCGGTGCAACCGTGTTAACTAAAATATTATAGGGAGCTAATTCATCAGCAAGTGTTTTCGCTAACCCCATTACTCCCATTCTGAATGTATTAGATAAAATAAGGCCTGGAATCGGTTCACGGATTGAGGATGAAGCAATATTAATGATGCGTCCTCCTTGTTCTTTTAAATAAGGTAACGCGGTTCGGATGATACGTATATAAGATAATAAATTTAGTTCAAATGCTGATTGCCAGTCCTCATCTTGCATATCCTCAAATCCACCAGCAGGAGGCCCTCCAGCATTATTAACTAATATATCGAGTCCACCAAATTCCTTAATGGTTTCATCCATCATATCTTGAATTTGACTCGGTTGTGTAATATCACAAGTTGTAACCTTTACTTTCCCTAATTGTAACTTTTCAAATTCCGATTGAACCTTCCTGAGACGATCGATATTCCTACTGGCTAACATCACATTGGCCTCTTCTTTTACAAATAATTCTGCAATGGCCTTTCCTAAGCCTTGACTAGAAGCGATCACCAATACTCTTTTCCCTTTTAAGCCCAACTCCATTCTGCTCACCCTTTTCTAGTTCTTAGTTATATTTCATCTGCAGATCCCTTTTTTAAATAAAAAAAACGCTGGATATTTGTCCAGCGTAAAAAAAAAGGGGGAAAAATGAGAATGAATGAATCTTATCATTCAATCATAGTTTATTGTATACCACTTAGTGCCAATATATACACATGACTTATGGTTACAATTAGGTTACATTTCTGTTTCTGTTTTTACAAGCCCTAAAATTTCCTCAGCTGTTTACGCGGACAGAGTCTTCGCTGCAGAATCTCCATATTTTTTATCTGGCTTCTGAACAAAGCACTTATTGAAAACTCATCAATTATTCCATATCCATAGCGGCTAATTCTACACGTCTACCATCATTGGTTTGCGTGTTTGAATTTTTTAATAAAACCCTTTCCGTTTTCTTTTTATCAGAGGATTGTTGAGCGTCTTCATATTGTTGAACAATTTCAGGTGTTGGATTAATATGTACATCACCATTAAAACCGTCTACGATAATGAAGTCCCCTTGCTTTATTGAAGTTGATGCTTCTTTTGTTCCCACAACAGCAGGTATCTCAATTGACCTCGCCATCATAGTCGAATATGAGGTACGACTACCAATGTTTGTTACGAAGCCTTTTACAAATTCCTTGTTTAATTGTGCAGTATCTGCAGGAGTTAAATCCTCTGCTACAATCACCACATCCTCAGCTACTAAACCAGGATTGGGGATCTTCACTCCTAATAAATGACTTAAAATCCGCTTTGAGACATCCGTAATATCTGCAGCTCTTTCTTTCATATATTGATTTTCAAGCTGCTCAAAAACACGAACAAAATGATTGGTTGTTTCTGTTAGAGCCCTTTCAGCACTCACTTTGTCATTAGAAATCTTTTCTGTAATCGCTGTCAATAATTCAGGATCACTTACAACTAAGAGATGCGCGTCAAAAATAGCCGCCTCATCCTCCCCTATTAATTTTATAGTCTGTTGACGTATGAATTCTAGGTCAGATTTAGCGGCATTTAATGCTGAGTGAAGACGATGAATCTCTTCCTCAGCATCCGAGATAGCAATTTTCTTAAAAGAAAGATCTGGCTGAACGAGTAGATATGCTTTTCCGATGGCAATCCCACTAGATGCTGCTATCCCTTTTAAAATAGTTGACATTATTTTGCAAGGCCTTCTTTTTCAAGCAATTCTTCAATACCAGCCATTGCTTCTTTTTCATCACTGCCATCTACACTAATTGTGATAACAGTATCTTTACCAATTCCAAGTGACATGACTCCCATGATTGATTTAAGGTTTACCTTCTTGTCCTTAAATCCTAGTTGAATGTCTGAGGAATATCTGCTTGCTGTTTGGACTAATACAGTTGCTGGTCTTGCGTGAATTCCCGTATCCGCCGTTACAGTAAATTGTTTTTCAATCATTTACATCGTCTCCTTTTTGACTAAGTTAAAAGTACCCTCAGTACAAAATTAGCTAATTTTGCTTGTTTCGTCAATCTTTGAGCAACAAAAATCAAAGAAATTTTCTCTTTTATTACCTTTTCCCTATTTTCTTTAAAATATTGAAAAAAACGGCCGCTTTTACAAAAGGCAAATCATCTAGGTTATGTCCTCATTTTTCTTCTTGCACTTTTTTGGAAAGTAGTGCAAAATATGAAGAAATAATTAAAAAAGGGATTTTAGAAACATCATCCAGACACCTTGAAAATCACCAAAGCGAATGAATGAACGAGGGAGAGATTGGATTGAAAATTGCTGAAATCGGGAACATTGTTGAATTTAAAGACGGCCTTCAAGGAGTTGTAGAAAAGGTAAACGAGAACTCTGTTATTGTTAATTTAACGTACATGGAAAATTACCGCGATTTTGATTTAGAAGAAAAAACAGTCGTCAACCATAAAAACTATAAAATTATTAAAAGTTCTCTCAGTGTATAAAATACTGTCTAACTAAAAAGATGGATAAATACAACAAGAACAGCTTGCGTACTCTCACGTACCAAAAAGTCTTAGAGTGTGGGTTGCATTGTTTGTTCGAGAAAATGCAAGCAGCCGCGCTTGCATTTTTTCTGCTATTCCAATTTCTCCTTTATAATGGTAGAGTTGAAGGGATTTATAACTGTGAGAAAGGATTTCGTCATGCCAAGATATTTGAAAGATTGGAAACTTATTGGTGGTCTTCTTTTAGCATATAGTCTTATTTTTATTACTTTTGATTATAAACATCAAGTCTTCTGGTATTTATATACAGCTACGATGTTATTTCTCATCAGTGTTACAATTATAAGTGAGAAAATCGATAAGCAGATTTCAACAAAGCAGGCTATTCTGTTTGGGTTACCTTCTGGGATCCTTCTATATTTCATATTTGTATTTGGTCATTATCTTTTATCGTTTCTTCCAATGAATACTTTGAAACAAGTTCGTGCTTTATATGATTATTTTTCTTTGGATTGGTTGTGGCAATATCTTGTACTTATTTTGATTATCATTCCTGGAGAAGAGTTTTTCTGGAGAGGCTTTGTGCTTAAAAGATTAATGAACTATGCAAAGCCTATATTGGCAGTTATCATGGCAGCTATACTGAACGCTTTAGCTTTTAGTTTTACTGGCTATTTCCTCCTAATTTTAGCCGCTTTCTTTAGTGGTTTAATATGGGGCATGCTTTATGTCTGGAAGCGAAGCTTACCTCTTCTAATCATTTCTCATCTCATCTTTGATTTGCTTTTATTTATTCTTTTCCCACTCGCATAAAAAATTTGTAACGCGGCTATGGTCTTAGCGCCATAGCCGTTATAGCATGCGCAATTCTTAGACCTTATTTATTTTTCACAGGTTTCATCCACAATAATAATAAAAAAATTAAACTAATATAACCGAATAAAGGATATAAAAACCCAAGGAGCTGTCCATATTCAATCCTACCGATTATATAAACGACTGCAATTACAGCGATGTGAATCCAAATGCTTCTAACTGGGATAAATTGGCTAATTTGTCTTTCAATACCATACATATTTCCAATTAAAGAAGTAAAGATCTCTCCATAAATAATAAAAAGATAAACAAAATAAATCCCACTCAAAACATTTTTTACAATTGTCGCCATTGGAATATCATAGACTAAAAGATCTGGAAGAGTAGATAATGTTATATGACTAGAAATCAAGATGATTGTTAACAGCACTCCTCCTATGAATCCACCTAGCTTAACAATTGTTTTATCGTTAATTTCAGTTGCTACAGGAACCAGTACAGCTTGGGCTAGTGCCAAATTAAAAGCTGCATATGAAAATGCTGATCCAACTGCTTTCCAACTGTGATCAATACTTGCAAACTGCAATAAATTCGACCATAGCAAAGGATAGGAAAGTGAGCTATACATTAATAGTAAGTTAAATATGATGAGTGTAGGAACAACAAATGTGTTTACAGCAAATAACCCTTTCACTCCCGCCCATAAAACGATCAGGCATAGGAAGATGGTCATCACAGACCCGACTGTCCGACTCCACCCTAATTGCTCTACAAATAAAGCCTCTGCTCCTGAGAGCATAACTCCACATACACCTACTAACATCGTGGTCATGAAAACATTCATAACTCTTCCGAATGTTTGTCCAAATAAATCATTGTTTAACTCCATAAAGGAAGTCGCCTGAATATCAATCGCTTTTATCATCACCTTCATTCCAAAAAAGATGAATAAATATCCTGCCACCAATATGGACATCAGACCAAATAATCCATATTGAGTAAAAAACTCTACAATCTCTTTACCTGTTGCAAAGCCTGCGCCAATAACTGTTCCAACATATACGGCTGCTATCTGAAAAGCCCCTGTCCACTTATTCAATTTACTGCCTCACTTCATCGTTTTCTTTTTTTACTTCGAAGTTTATGAACCATTTTTATATCTATATGAGTCTTTTAGAAAAAAATCATAAAAAGTATCTTTTTACTTGAAAGTCAAAAAAGGTCAGTGTATAATGAAGCCATAAGGTCGAAGTTGGTCAAAGTTTTCTTGTTGACTCTCACCTTTTTTATAACTAATTGGTCAAAGTTAGTTAAAATCAAATTATGTAAAATATGGAGGATTGATGATGTATGCTATGTGTTAAATGTCAAGAAAACCAGGCAAAGATTCATCTTCACCTAAATGTAAATGGACAAAAACAAACATTAGCTTTATGTCACGATTGTTATATAGAGGAAAAAGAAAAATTAGGAGCTTCTATGGGGAATCCCATGCTAGGTTCGGGCTTTAATGGTTTCGGTGGTTGGGAAGATTTATTTGGAGGCTTTTCTCAAAATGGTCAAGGCCACCCACAACAAATCGTGAAAACTCCAACAAAACAAGGTGGTTTTCTAGATCAATATGGCCGTAATTTAAACCAAGCAGCAAAAGCAGGTTTAATTGATCCAGTCATTGGGCGAGATGAAGAAATCAAAAGAACGATTGAAATACTTAATCGTCGGAATAAAAATAATCCAGTATTAATCGGTGAACCAGGTGTTGGTAAAACCGCCATTGCTGAAGGATTAGCTTTAAAAATCATCCAACAAGATGTACCTGCCAAATTAAAGAATAAAGAAATTTACCTACTTGATGTAGCTTCATTGGTCGCCAATACCGGGATCCGTGGTCAATTTGAAGAACGTATGAAACAATTAATAACAGAATTACAAGAACGTAAAAACGTTCTAGTCTTTATAGATGAAATTCATTTATTAGTTGGGGCCGGATCAGCTGAAGGATCCATGGATGCCGGGAATATTCTAAAACCAGTTCTTGCCCGAGGTGAATTGCAAGTAATTGGAGCAACAACCTTGAAAGAGTATCGACAAATCGAAAAAGATGCCGCACTCGAAAGACGTTTTCAACCAGTGCAAATACTAGAGCCTTCTCTAGAAAAGTCTTTTGAAATTTTGCTGGGTTTAAAAGAACGATATGAAAAATATCATCAAGTTCAATATAGCGATGAAGCTTTGAGGGCGTGCGTTGATCTATCTGCTAGATATATACAAGATCGATACCTACCTGACAAGGCGATTGATTTAATGGATGAAGCCGGTTCTAAACTTAATTTAACCATTAAGGAAGAATCTCATGAGGCCATTCATAAACGACTTGCCGAAATTGAAAAAGAAAAACAAAACACATTAAAGCAAGAAAACTATGAACTTGCCGCAAAATTAAGAGACGAGGAAGCGGAACTTGAACGAAAACTAAGTACCCTTTCTTCTAAATCACAGCTAACTGTTCATCCAGAAGATATTCAAAGCATTATTGAAAGTAAAACAGGCATTCCGGTAGGTAAATTACAAAGTGATGAACAACAAAAAATGAAAGAACTTGAAAAGAATTTAGCAGCAAAAGTGATCGGACAAGCCGAAGCCGTTAAAAAAGTGGCCAAAGCCATCCGTCGTAGTCGTGCTGGTCTAAAAGATGAGTATCGTCCAATTGGTTCGTTTCTTTTTGTCGGACCTACAGGGGTCGGAAAAACAGAATTAGCGAAAACTTTAACAGAAGAACTATTCGGTACAAAAGATGCCTTCATTCGCCTAGATATGAGCGAATATATGGAAAAACATAGTGTGTCAAAATTAATTGGTTCACCTCCGGGCTATGTTGGTCATGACGAAGCAGGTCAATTAACTGAAAGGGTGCGCCGAAATCCTTATAGCATTATTCTGTTAGATGAAATTGAAAAAGCTCATCCTGATGTTCAGCATATGTTTTTGCAAATTCTTGAAGACGGTCGGCTCACGGATAGTCAAGGTAGAACCGTCAGCTTTAAAGATACTGTCATTATTATGACTAGTAACGCTGGAGTTAATGAAAAAACCATTCATGTTGGTTTTAATCAAAGTGAGGCAATGAAGGAGACAAACATCCTTCAATCTCTCGGTTCATTTTTCAAACCAGAGTTTTTGAACAGATTTGATAGCATTATCGAATTTAATTCATTAGAAAAAAGCGATTTGCTACAAATTATTCAATTACTATTAGATGAACTCCAACGTAAATTACTTGCACAAGATATGCATTTGGAAATAACCGAAGAAGTGAAAGAAAAATTGCTTGAGGTTGGATACCATCCTAACTTTGGAGCACGACCACTTCGTAGAGCGATCCAAGAACAGCTTGAAGATCAAATTGCAGACTATATTCTAGATCACAATGATGAAAAATATTTAAAAGCAATTGTGAAGGATCATGAAATCACGATTATTTCACAGTCTGCCTAATGGATAAAGTTGTTAAAAGCAAGAGTAGTTTTCTAAGAAAAAAGAGATGACCGTTTTTCTTGTCCAAAAACGGTCATCTCTTTTTTTATGGGCTCTAATTATTCGTAGTAAAGCAATGAGCGACTTATAGTAATGTTTCTGCCCCATCGATATAAATTTCCGAGCCAGTAATATGACTTGAAGCATCCGATGCCAGAAAATGGATGAGATCAGCCACTTGTTCCGGTTGCCCGGGTGCACCTTCAAGTGGATGGCTTCCTTCCGGATATTGAACAGGGATTTTAACCTTTTGCAATTTATCTTGCTGTGGGTGGGTATTTGCGCCAATATTCGTTTCGATTGCGCCTGGGCAAATGATATTCACCCGAATCTTGTAAGAAGCTAGTTCTAGAGCAGCCATTTTACCAAAGGCCATTTGTCCTGCCTTTGAGCTACTGTATGCAGACATCCCTGTCCCAGAAAATTTTCGATTGCCATTGATCGAACTTGTAATGATGATACTTCCTCCCTTTTCTTTTAGGTGAGGGATAGAATATTTAACCGTTAAAAAAGTGCTTTTTAGATTAGTTGTTAACGTATGGTCCCATTCTTCTGGGTCAAAATCTTCGATTGGTGTAACAACACCATTAATTCCTGCATTCGCGAAAACAATATCAAGTCTACCAAATTCTGCTATCACTTGATTAATCCCAGATTCTACTCTCTTTGGGTCTGATAAATCAACATCTACAATCATCGCTTTAGACCCTAGAGCCTCGATCTCCCGCTTTATCTTCTCTGCCTTTTCCTCTTTTAAATCTAATAACGCGACAGATGCTCCCGCTTTCGCTAACTGCATGGCGCTGGCAGCCCCAATTCCTGAAGATGCACCGGTAACAACCGCAACTTTACCAGCTAAGGATATTTTTTTACTCTCCATTTAAAGCCCCTCCTCAGCAGTAAGTTTACCCAGACTGCAAAATTTTACTCTATACGCAAAACATACTAAAGCTCCGCGATCCATTTTAGTGGATGCGGAGCTTTACATTTCCTCAAAAACTAATTGTCTGTATGCACTTGAAGTATAGACATCTTTATTTCAAAGAGGAGCAATCCTTTATCACGCATTTCTGACAAGAACCTCAATAAATGCAGATTCATTTTATTTTCGATTCATTGATCGTTCTATGATCGCTTCTATATCTCTTATATGTAAAACTGTCTATTTTGCTGTTTGAAATTTTTGTTGTTTAACAAATTGGTTATTCACGCTTTTTCTTGGAATTCTACTTTGATTGGAGTTTCTTGTCACTTGATACGCTTGATAGTATTGATTCATCATTGAGTCTAATTCTTGACTGCAAATTATTGTTTTTTCTGCGTTCAAACCATATAACTCACCAAATAAATACATTTCTTTCCGCTTTTCTTGAATTTGCGCTAACAACATTTTTTGATCTTTTGCGCTATAATACATACCCCGTTCTCCTCCAATTAATTTCCTCAAAACTCAACTATGCCATTATCTCAACATTATTATTAAAAGTAAATAGATTCGCAAAAGTAGACATTTTTTTTAACCTTTATCATCATTTGTTCACAATTTCCTTTAAAAATGCTAAACTTTCTCTGTTAACCAAGCAAAAACATCCTATTTTTTGATTTGGAACAAAAAAAGAATCGGTTTTTGTCGTTTTTTAGTTGTTCGATAAAAGATAAATATTTGTTATCTAAACTTTACTGAACCGTAATGTTATTCCTTTATAATGAAGGGTAGAATGATGACAACATGAAAAAAGCGGTGAATGATATGGCAAATAGAGATTCTTATTTTGATAATGCAAGATTTATTTTGATTTTTTTAGTCGTCTTTGGCCATTTGATTCAATCTTATATCGATGCAAATACATTCGTTGCTACACTTTATAAATTCATCTACTCCTTTCACATGCCGGCCTTTATCCTGATCTCGGGTTATTTTGCAAAAGGAATTTATCAAAAAGGCTATATAAAGAAAATAACAAAAAAACTCATTATACCTTATTTGATTTTCCAAGCGATTTACTCTATTTTTTATTATTTTCAATTTGGAAAATCTTCATTAGAGTTAGATCTACTAAACCCACATTGGTCACTTTGGTTCCTACTAAGCTTATTCTGCTGGCATTTGATGCTATTAGCTTTCAATAAGATGAAACCAGCATATTCAATCGGAATTGCGCTTACTATAGGCTTGGCTGTCGGCTATATTGATTGGATTTCAAGTTTTTTAAGCTTATCAAGAACTTTTGTGTTTTTCCCATTCTTTCTTGTAGGCTATTATTTAAAGAAGGAACATTTTCAAAAGCTCACTTCTACTCAGGCAAGATTAATGACTGCTATTCCAATTATGGCGGTTATCATTTTACTCGTTATTTTCCCTGACATGAATGAAAAGTGGCTGCTCGGTTCCAAACCTTATAGTCAGCTGCAAAACATCACCATTCTCGGTATTTTTACGAGAACAGGGATTTATGCCTTGAATTTTATTATGGCGAGTTGCTTTTTCGCATTTGTGCCTCGTAAAAGATTGTTTTTTACAAAATGGGGCCGCAATACACTCTATGTTTACTTGTTACACGGATTCATCGTTCGCACATTTAGAGGAAGCAATGTTGAAAATTATTTGGAGCCGATGCAAAGCTTACTCATATTGGTAATCGTTTCCTTTATATTAACGCTTATTCTCTCAAGTAAGTTAGTAACGGCCATTGTTCAACCTTTTATTGAATTAAAATGGTCAAGATGGAAACAACTACTCCAAAATCTAAAAGAACCTAAAAACAATGCATATAAAAACACAACAACTGACTAAATCAGTTGTTGTGTTTTTATTATGCTATTTTTTTAAAAGAAAATTATAAAATTTTCCTTGGGATTGCTTTTAGCTTGAGTTTTGATGTTGTCTGGCTCCAGCACCCAGCGACTAGCAAACTTTCGGTGCCTTCCTACGATAAGTCAACATCGATTCACCCCTGGTGTCTAGCTACAGGCGGCAGGGGCTCGAGGTCAAATAACCCTGAACCTATGAAGGGAAAACCGCCCTTCCTAGGTTCAGGAACATTTGCTTGTCGCCCCTAAGCAGCCGCCTTCCGCTTTTCGTGGTTCAGCGTGTTTCCTTTATCTCAGGCCAACAGGATGTTGGTCAGAACGGCGTTGCGCCAGGACGGCGCGTCTTTAGCCGTTCAACCTTATTACCTTAAGTTTGTACGTCGCTAAACGGGCGCTTGCGCTTTTCTTATTATAATAATTCTTTTCGTAAGGTTGCTGGCGATTTGGCGGATAGAAGTCCAATCGGAACATCTAATACCGTTTTAGCACCGCTATCTCCAGCTTTGTTCATTTTGTATGCTGCACGTGCATAGGCGACCAATACGCTGGCTGTGTATTCAGGGTTACTATCTAGTTTCAAAGAGAACTCCATGATTTGTGTATGAGCGTCTCCTGTTTTTCCACTTCTAATCACAAAACCACCATGAGGCATCTTTGAATGATTAGCGTGAAATTCTTCTTCTGTAATAAAATGAACTTTTGTATGATAGTCAGCAAAATAATGAGGCATGGTTTTAATAGCTTTCTCAATCTCCGCTGTATTGGCATCATCTTCTGGCACTACGTAACATTCGCGCAAATGCTTTTCACTTGTAGCTAATTCTGGATGTTCGCCATTTCTAACACGGTTCACTGCTTCCTCAATCGGGATTGTGTATTGAACCGCAAATTTTACTCCATCTACACGGCGGACAGCGTCGGAATGACCCTGGCTTAAACCTTTTCCCCAGAATGTATATGTATCCCCAACTGGTAAAATGGCTTCCCCTAACAATCTGTTCATAGAAAACATGCCAGGATCCCAACCAACGGAAATAATACTCACTTTTTCTGACTTTTTCGCTACTTCATCCATCTTTGCAAAGTATTCAGGGATTTTTGCGTGTGTATCAAAACTGTCAATCGTATTAAATAAAGCAGATAGCTGAGGACCTTGTTCAGGCAGATCGGTTGCAGAACCACCACATAAGATCATCACATCAATTTTGTCTTGATATTGCTCTACATTTGTCACAGATTCTACTTTCACATTCGTTCCAAGGGTTTTAACACTTGAAGGATCTCGTCTTGAAAAAACAGCAACAAGTTCTAAATCATCATTTACTTGAATGGATGATTCGACACCTTTTCCCAAATTACCATAACCTACAATTCCAATTTTAATTTTATTTTCCATAAAACCATAACCTCCTTAATTTACGTTCTCAAAAAACTAGCCAATAATCACCCGTTCTTTTGGATAATGAAAATCTGGTTCTTTTTCGTTATTGGCCATAGTTAGCAAAAACGATAGAATGCCAATCCTCCCAATAAACATGAGCAAAATTAGCAATGATTTACCTAAAACTGATAAATCAGCTGTGATTCCCATAGAAGCACCACAAGTACCAAACGCAGAAGCTACCTCAAAAATAATCGCAGTTAAACTTGCATCTTCTGACAGAGATAAAATAAAAACAGATAATCCTGCCAAAATAACAGCTAACATTAATACAACTAAAGATTTTATCACATCTTCATGGTGAATTTCTCGATTAAAGACTTTTATATCGGATCTTCCCCGTGCAAAATGAAACAAAAACAATATGTTTACAGCAAATGTCGTTGTCCGAATACCTCCTCCAACTGAACTAGGCGAAGCACCAATAAACATGAGACTGGACAAAAATAGGGCTGTCGAAGGTGTTAGTTGGTTGACATCCAATGTTAAAAGACCTGCACTCCTCATGGAAGTTGATTGGAATAAAGAATAAAAGAAAGCTTCATGCCAAGACTTCCCGACAAAAAAATGACTAAATTCGATTAACAGGATCACGATTGTGCCAATACCCAATAACAAGAAATAGGTAGTTGTTGTAATTTTAGTAAATAAAGTAAAACGGAAGCGAATGTTCTCCTCCTTATGCATAAGGAAATTCTTCACTTCGATCCATACAGGGAACCCAATCGCACCTAATATAATTAAAATCATCGTCACAAATTGAACAAAATAATCATTGGCAAAAGGAAGCAAAGAATTCCCTGTAATATCAAAACCAGCATTTGTTGTCGCACTTATCGAAGCAAATAAACCATGCAAGTATGCATCTTGCCAGGAGGGATATACTCTTAGAAAATATGTCCCCAGTATAAGCGCACCAAGAAGTTCGATCATCAAGATGATGTACACAATTTGTTTTAATAAAGCAACTAGTCCAGATAAATTTAATTGGTTCTGGTCTGTTCTAATTAATTGCCTTTGTTTTAACCCTACTTTTTTTCCAATTAACAACCAGAAAAAGGTACTGATGGACATAATACCAATCCCACCAATTTGTAGAACGATCATTAAAAGAAAAATTCCCGGGGTTGTAAAAGTATCAACAATACTAACTGTTGTTAAACCGGTAACACTGACTGCACTTGCAGCTGTAAAGATGGCATCCATAAAGGACCAATCCGCTCCAGGCTTACGGGCAAATGGCAAACTTAACGCAATAGCTGATAAAGCTACTGTTATAAAATAATACGTAACCAACATTCGAAACGGAGTAACTTTCGTTATTTTTTGTTTTTTTAATTGTTTCATTCCATAGGATCCTCCAAATAAGCAAAGCATTCCTCTATCATAGAGGAAAAAATTATTCGTGAAAAGATGTTATTTTCTAATGCGTGATCAAAAAGATCGGACTTTTTGAACATCCCCTTCAAGTATCTTCCTAATCATACATATATAACAAATTCAATTGCAAATTTCCATGAATCCTTTTAATACTTCTAACCATACTAAAGATAAATCAGCGTAAAGGAGGAGTCATAGTGGCTAATCAAAGTAATAAGTTATTAGTTCCTGGAATTGAACAATACATGGATCAAATTAAATATGAAATTGCTCAAGAATTCGGTGTTTCCCTTGGCTCGGATACTGTTTCAAGAGCAAATGGCTCAGTTGGTGGAGAAATCACCAAGAGATTAGTAAAACAAGCTCAAGCACAATTAAATGGCAAACAGTAAAAAGATAAATGTTAAATCTTTAAAATGAAGCAAGTGAAGAAACTCAGTCGTTTTTCTTCACTTGCTTTTTATTCTTTCATTAGCTACGCTTGCGCAAAAGTTGCCATTACTTTTCTGCAACTTTTTTATTCATCTTTCTTGTCTCAGGATCAAACAGACTATAGACAATAGGGATCACAAATAAGGTTAATAAGGTACTGCTTAAGAGACCACCAATAACCGTAACTCCCATAGGTCGATTCATTTCCGCTCCTTCTCCAATACCAAGCGCGATGGGGACAAGCCCAAGAATCGTTGTTAAAGCTGTCATGAAAATCGGTCTAGCCCTATCTTTTACAGATTCCACTATTGCTTCTAAACCTGACATTCCTTGTTCCTTCTTTTGGTTAATGTAATCGACAATCACGATCGCATTATTTACAACAATTCCGGCCAGAATGATCACGCCGATAAAAGCTGGTATACTCATGGGCAAGCGGGTAATGAGCAAGGAAATGGCAACCCCCACCACCATTAGGGGAACAGTAAACATAATAACAAAAGGATATTTAAATGATTCAAACTGAGCGGCCATTACAAAATAAATTAAGATGATCGCTAAAATCAAAGCCATGATCATATCTGCTTTTGAATCCTGCAAAAGCTCTTGCTCTCCACTGTAACTAATTTGCGTTTCATTTGAAATGTTTAAATTGGAAATCGACTTGTTTACTTCTTTTGTCACTGCTCCTAAGTTTGTTTCTGCGCTATATTTCAGTGTGAACTGCACGGCATCTTGTTGGTTCATTCTTTGAATTTCAACAGGACCTTCACCTTTGTCTATCCTTGCCAAGTCTTCGAGTTTTACAAAGGATCCATCCGGCTTTCTAATTTGTAATTTTTTTAACTCTTCGAGATCCCTAGTGACACTTTCGTCGAGAGAAACAAAGACTTCATATACATCTGAGTTCTCAGATATAATTTGTGAGGCTTGAACACCTCTCGTCATATCATGAATGATCGTGGCAATTTGAGCTGGTGCGAGTCCAAGATCAAAGGCTTTATTTTGGTCGATCTGAATTTGGATTTCTTCCACACTCTCTGCTGTGCTTAACGCCAATTCCGTCACATTGTCTAATTTCTTTAATGCATCGTGAATTTTTTCAGTATTTTTTTCCAGTCTTTCCTTATTTGTATCATACACATTAAATGTCAATGTCTGCGGTGCTAATCCAGACGCAGCTTCCACATTAAATTGAAGGGTGGCAGCAGGATTGATTTGCTGAACTTCTTTTTCTATCTTCGGTTTTATATTATCTACAAATTCAAATAATGATTGGGCTCGTTCTTCAAGTGGTTTTAATTTTACATACATTTCTGCTGTATTCGCTTTTCCTCCATCTTGAAAAGATGACTCCTGGGTCGCACCAATTAAACTGACATATACTTCTACATCTTCTTCCCTCTTCAACTCATCTTCCACTTTACTCACGATTTCTTCTGTTTTCTTTAAAGCCGCTCCATTCTCCAGCTGGATATTGATACGAAAGAAACCTTCATCTGTAGGAGGTAAAAACTGTGTACCTAAAGTACTAATACCAACAATTCCACCCATGAAGAGAAAGAATGCGATCAGTAATACGACGATTCGATGTTTTAATGCCCAACGGATAGAACGATCCAACATATTTAGTGACTTGGAGCGTCTCCTCTTTGCTTCATAATCCCCTTTCGGAGTTTTTAACCATCTACTCGCAAGCATCGGGATCACGGTTAAAGCAACAAATAGTGAGGCAATTAAGCTGAATGATATTGTAAAAGCAAATTCTTTAAATAGCTCCCCAAGAATTCCGCTTATAAATACAACGGGTAGAAATACTGCTATTGTTGTTAAAGTGGAGGCTGTAATCGCACCAGCTACTTCTTTCGCACCGTCGCGGGCTGCTTGTTTCGGATCTTTTCCCATTGATAAGTGGCGATAGATATTTTCAATTACGACGATCGCATTATCCACTAACATTCCTACACCTAAAGCAAGTCCACCTAATGTCATAATATTGAAGGCAAAATCGGCAAAATACATGAATACAAAAGTGACGATCACAGAATAAGGGATGGCCAGACCAACAATAATAGGACTTTTTACATTACGTAAAAACAAAAATAAAACGATCATGGCCAACAATCCACCAATAATAAGAGAAGAAGCAATATTGCTAATCGCCATTTTGATGTAATCGCCTTGATCAAATAGTACATCTGATTGGATCTGCTTGAATTGTTCTCTTTGTAATTGCTCGTTTAATTTTTGTTGAAATGCCTTCGATACACTGGCTGTATTCGCATCACTTTCTTGTAAAACACTTAATAGTACTGATGGTTGTTGATTGGCTCTCGTAATACTTGTAGACCTTTGTGGCTGCTTTTTCACTTCAGCAAGATCTTTTATAAGAATCTTATCGCCCGTTCGTGGATTCTGTGTAACGGGGATATCAGCAATTTCCTCCGCCGAATGCAACATACTTAAGACTCTAGTTGTTAATTCTTGTCCTTCCGTAAGGACCGTATCACCTGGCATGGAAATTTGATTTGCTTGAATAGCTTGTACAATATCAGATTGAGCTAAGCGATATTTTTTTAATTTATTTTGGTCCAAAATGACCCGTACTTCATCAACCATAGACCCTGATACGTTGACATTTGCGACCCCTTCAACTTTTTTCAACTCATCAACCAAATCATCGGTTAACGTTTGAATCCTATCATTTTGTTCCGTCTTCAATGATAATTGAATAACAGGAAATTGCGTTGGATCAAATTTCATGAATTTAGGTCTATCTGCATCTGCAGGTACTGGAGTCATATCGATCCTTTGCAATACATCATTTTGAATGTCATCCATAGAAGTAGACCAAGAAAATTCAAGTAACACAAGACTTGATCCTTCTTCTGAGAAGGACCTGACATTTTTAATCCCTGGTAAGGTTGATAAATTCGCTTCAAGGGGTTTTGTTACTTTTTCAACCACTTCATCCGGACTCGCTCCTTGATAAGAAGTAACAACGACCGCGATGGGGGGATTGATGTCAGGTATTAAGGTTAATGGAATCTTCAATAGAGAAACAATTCCAAGGATGATGACAAGTAACATTGTTACAATGGTAAAAACGGGCCTTCTAATTGAAAATTGGCTTAAATTCACTACAAAACCCCTTTCATTCTTTGTCAATGCCTACATTATAGCAATATTCTTTCTCAATTGAACAATAATTTGAAGTATGCTATTCACTTGGTATTCCCTTTTCAAAAAATCCCCATTCATCGCCTTTTAAGGCTTGAACAGGGATTTTGGTTTACTGTTTATTCATGGTCATCCATAGGATTACTTAATGTTACATCTGGATTCTTATCTTGGAACCATCGAAGCGCGAATTCATTTTCAAACAAAAATAATGGATTGTCATAACGATCCTTCACTAACATACTCCTACTACTTGATAAGGATTCGTCAATTTTATCATTTTCAATCCATCTAGCAATTTTCGACCCCATCGATTCCATAATCACATCAGAATTATATTCATTCTTCATCCGATGTTCAAATACTTCAAACTGTAACTGACCGACCGCTCCAAGGATGTAATCTTCCGTCCGGAATGTCCGGTACAATTGAATAGCTCCCTCTTGTACCAGTTGCTGAATTCCTTTATGGTAACTTTTCTGCTTCATGACATTTTTTGGTGTTACCCGAACAAAAAGTTCTGGTGTAAATTGAGGTAGTTTCTCATATTGGATCTTTTGCTTCCCTGCAAAAAGAGTGTCCCCAATTTGATAAGTACCTGTATCATACAAGCCAATAATATCACCACTTACAGCCGTATTCACTGTACTGCGATCATCTGCTAAAAATTGTGTTGACTGCGATAACTTAATCGGTTTATCCGTCCTCGCTAAGGTCACATTCATTCCTCGTTCAAATTGCCCCGAGCAAATTCGCAAAAAAGCAATACGGTCGCGATGAGCCGGATTCATATTGGCTTGGATTTTGAAAATAAACCCAGAAAACTGTTCTGCTGCTGGGTCAACAGGTCCGTCTATACTTTGACGTGGCTGAGGGGCAGGCGCAAAATCTAGATAGCTTTCGAGGAAAGTCTGAACGCCAAAATTCGTTAAGGCACTTCCAAAAAATACAGGGGTTAACTTACCTGTTTGAATTTTTTCCTCTGAAAATTCATTCCCTGCTTCATCTAAAAGAAGGACTTCTTCTAAAACTTGTTGGTATAAAGAGGTCTCTTTAATTGGATGATCACCGCTGATATCGCCTGTTTCGTCTAATTTAAGAAATCGCTCTTGATCTTCCACACGAAATTGTTCTACCCGTTTATGATAACGATCATAAATTCCGTAAAATTCTTTGCCCATTCCAATTGGCCAATTCATAGGGTAGGATTCAATCCCTAAAACCTCTTCCAATTCTGCCAATAATTCTAAAGGTGTCCGTCCTTGCCGATCCAACTTATTAATAAAAGTAAAAATGGGGATTCCACGCATCCGACAAACTTTAAATAGCTTTAAGGTTTGTTCCTCAATTCCCTTCGCAGAGTCAATAATCATAACGGCGCTGTCCACAGCCATTAATGTACGATACGTGTCTTCACTAAAATCTTGGTGTCCTGGTGTATCAAGGATATTAATCCGGACATTATTATAGTCAAACTGCATAACAGAAGAGGTAACGGAAATCCCCCGTTGTTTCTCAATCGCCATCCAGTCTGATGTCGCGTATTTTCCTGTTTTCTTCCCCTTTACAGTTCCAGCGTCACGGATCGCTCCACCAAAATACAAAAGCTTTTCTGTCATCGTCGTTTTCCCGGCATCTGGGTGGGAAATGATGGCAAAAGTTCTTCTTGATTCTATTTCTTCCTTTAAAGAATATTTATTCATTATGATTTTCCTTCCAAAATTAAGTCTTGTATTATCATATTCCCTCAAGTCAAGAATTTCAAGAACCAAATGCGCAAGCGCCTGTTCAGTGACGTATAAACTTGGATAATAGAGTTGAACGGAAACAAAAAAAGCCGTCCAAATGGCAGTGAACCTACCTTTTGGACGGTTTCATATCCCTTCACTCGATTGTTGTGATTGAGGACAACACATAAGCATAAAGCAGTTTTTCCGTATTAATCAAAGAGGTCTCATGCGTCCGTTCAAAAGCATGCGAAGCTTCAATACCAGGACCAACTAAACCATGCACAATATCATATCCTGAGCGAATTGCCGCCGAGGCATCTGATCCATAATAAGGATAAATATCTACTTTGTAATCAATATTGTTTTCACGGGCCAACTGGATTAGATGCTTTCTTAATCCGTAATGATAAGGACCACTTGAATCTTTTGCACAGATCGAAACGGTGTATTCATCTGAGGCCTGTCCTTCACCCAATGCTCCCATATCAACAGCTAAATATTCAACCGTTTCCGGGGAAATACTTGCATTTCCTCCGTAACCAATTTCCTCATTATTCGAAATCAAAAAATGAGTTGTATAAGGAAGGGTTACTTCGTTTTCCTTAAGGTATCGAATCAATCGTAATAATATTGCAGTACTTGCTTTATCATCCAAATGGCGTGACTTAATATAACCACCTTCCGTCACTTGTACTCGCGGATCAAAGGAGACAAAATCTCCCACTTGAATCCCAAGCTTCCTTGTTTCATCAGCAGATTCGGTTCTTTCATCAATTCGAACTTCAATATTATCTTCATTCCTTTTCGCATCACCAGCATCTTTATATACATGCACGGAAGTCTGCTTCATTAAAATCGTACCTGAATAGTTTTTTCCAGTTTCTGTTTCAATTTGACAATATTCCCCTTCTACAGAATTCCAGCGAAAACCACCGATCATCGATAATTTTAGTCTTCCATTTGGTTTAATTTCCTTCACCATTGCCCCTAAAGTATCAACATGGGCCGTTAACATCCGATGCTGATCCGTTCTTCGACCAGGAAGAGTAACCAATAATCCACCTTTCCGATTACGTTTCATATCTAACCCAAGACCTTGTAAATACTGTTCGCAAAAATCAATCACCTGTTTTGTATTTCCAGACGGACTAGGAATAGAAACAAGTTCTTTGATAAGCATAAAAGTTTCTTTACTATTTGGTTGAAAATTCATATTCACAATTCCCTTCATAACAAAAATCTACCTTTATTAAATAGTAGCACATCTATTAATTTTATAGTATTTCTAGAAAGAAAAAGCTACCTCCTTTGTAAAGTAGCTTTTCCATAATCTGACCTATTACTGTTCACTTTCAATGAAATACTGAACAAACCGCGCAATCATTTCTTTATTTTTAACATTGATAGGGGTAAAAAGAATTTTTTCCTCATCTTCTTGGATAAGTCCCTGGAAAATAGATTCTGAAGTGATTTTTATTCCTTTTATTTCATGATCATCCCCATAAACTAATTGATCCTCTGGAAGAGTCAACTCTGATATGCCTTCAAGCTCGTCAAATGATAATAATTGCCCTTCCTGATTCATCTGATCAAAATAATCTTGATCTGCAATAAAAAAGTCAATATCACCAGCCGACAGTTGGGCAGCTAATTTTTGCATTTCCATCCCTGCCTGCATATCGTCGCTTTTCAGCCTCAACGTTTGGAGAATAATATTTGAAGATTCTCTTTCTTCCTTAGTTAAAAGATTTTTTTGGATTTCATCCTTTACCAGTTCCACTTGTTCGGGACTTGCGTAGTCGGTAATCAATACAAAATTCAATATATCTTCCTTTTTATTTGCAATACTATAAACGGTATAAACGATGAAGATAACCAATACAATAAATCCGATAATATAATATTTATAATACTCCCATATGTATTTTATTTTTTCATTGGTTGACATTTCCGATAAAATTTCTCTTAAAGGTCTTTTCATCCAGATCCCTTCTCTCTCTATGTTCAAAAAATCCTTAATGCAGTATAAATAACAAGTGTAAGTGTAATTGAACTTAGTAATGTTGAGCCAATAACAGTTTGTGCAGCAAACTCAGGCTCGTTATTATATTCTTGTGCGACTATGGAACTATTAACAGATGTTGGCATAGCCGTTGAAATCAGTAATGCCTGTGCTACCACTCCATCAATCCCCACCAACCATAGTCCCGCTAGTGCAATGGCTGGTCCGATTAGCAGTCTGAAGAACATACTTAAATATAAAGGTAAATAAGCAAATGAAACACGTATATGAGCAATTTGCGCGCCTAGAGTCAATAAGGCTATTGCGATTAACGCATCTGATATGTATGAAATAGGAGTCAATAAAAACTCAGGTAAAGATACATGGAATATATTCAACAATATACCTAAAGTCATCGCATAGAACAAAGGCATTTTAAAATAATCTAAAATGGCTCTCCACTTCCCGATCGACACGGACTTCAACGACACAACTCCATACGAAAAAAGGAAAGTGTTTTGAAAGGCGGCGACAATAACTTGAATAGACATAGCAAAAGGATCGTGCTTAAAAACTAAATCATTCACAGGAATACCGTAGTTTGCTGAATTATAGAAAACAACACTATTCGCAAATGTTAGTTTCTTTGGTTTTTCCATCTTCGAGAATTGGGCCACTAACGAACTTAAAACATATAACAGAAAGACAAAAAGTAAACAAAAAAGGATTACGCCAAAGAATACGGCCGGAGAAAACACACTTTCATAAAGCTTTATAAAGATAAGAGCCGGACTCAGGTAGTAAATATTGATTTTAGCAAGCGTATACAAATCTAACTTAAATTTTCTCTGTAAAATAACCCCTATCATAATTAAGATAAAAACAGGCAAAATAATTTCTGTAAAAATAATTGACAGATTTGATAGCAAATAACCCTTCCCCCATTTTACATTGTATTACAATAAATTTCGACAAAAATCAAAAATTTCCTGCTTAAAATAAGGATAATTATATTCATTAAAAAAGTTATTACATACTCATCTGCTATTTCATTAAGATGCTATTCTAATTCAATCCCTATGTTTCGTATGTCAGATATTGGGTCCAATTGAAGAAACCTTGGACTTTGAATTAATTTGATTAAGGCTTCTGCTGTTTGATCAGCCGTTTGCAGTTGGTTATTTTCTTTATATCCAATAAATTGATCAACTAATTCAAAGTCCTCCATCTTAACAGATCGTATTTTCTCCTGCATTCCTGTATCAATGATCCCCGGGGCAATCGAGATGATCTTTGTTCCATTTTCTTTATTTGCTTGTTCCTCTGATACGACCCTTGTAAAATGATCTAACCCCGCTTTCCCAGCACAATAACAACCCCAGCCACTATATGGATGACGGCCAGCCCCTGAGGAAATATTAATAATCTTCTTCACTGCTGGTTTATTTTCTAATTTATTCATAAATAGCGATGTAAGTATCATCGGAGCTGTTAAATTAACTGCAATGCTCTTAGCGATTGCTTCAGGTGAATGACTTTCCACTTTTCCAATCGGTTCAACAATCCCTGCATTATTGATCAAGGTAATCGATTCAAAGTCATCAGGAATAGCTTGAAAGATTTGATCCATTAAGTTAGGGAGTTCATCTGTTTGAGCTAAATCTTGTTCTATGTAGAGTAATGGACATTTTTCTTCTTTCGCCAGTTTTTCTAAAGCCACATTTTTTGTCCGGGCGACGCAAATAAGCTGATGATTATTCTGAAGCAATTGCTTACCTAAAGCTAAGCCAATTCCCTTTGAAGCACCTGTTATGATATAAATATCCACCCTAATCACTCCCCATCTATTATAATATGCCCCATCCTTCGTAAAAAAAAGAACCCAACATTTTGGGCTCTTAACCATCTTTTATCTGTTCTAGTTGCAAATAAACGTCTTAGCTGAGTTCTTTATTTATTTTGGAAAGAGGGAGTGTAATAATCTTCCCGCCTATTTGGACATGAACAGTATCTTTGAAAATAGCTTTGACAATGCCTTTCAACGAGATGGTTGAGTTTACCGTATATTTCCCAGGATCTGCGCTTGTCGTCATAATGCGAAACCTCCACAATATATTTTACATAATCTATAAATCTTATAATTTTATCAAAAATCATTTCATTTAGGGTAGTTTGATCAATGGCTTCCCCCACTAAATAATAAGATTTTACTTTATTATGACATGTAAAATTCATTAGTGTCAATGAATAAGATTACTTTTCGTGAAACATATTCATACACAATGCGACAGGGATTCTCCTCATTATTTAATTAATATTATGATGGCATTTATAGTCATTTCACTAAATCAACTACTTGCATCGGCTTTTGCAATTTTGGAAATCCGAAAATTTCCTCACTTATAAATGATGGCTGAAACCATGTAGCTTGGTACGCTTTCATTCCTACTGCTACAGCCCCTTGTAATTCATTTGAACCTCCATCCCCGACAAAAATGCTATTTTTTGGAGAAACCTTTAAATGATCACATGCGGTTAAATATATTTCGGAATGGGGTTTAGCCCGTTTTATCTTGTATGAAAAAACAACATCATCAAACAAATCGGCAAATATTGATTCTTTCCACCCTTCGACTTCTTCTGCTGTACAATTACTGATTAAACCTATCTTTATTTTCTGATCCTTAAGTGTTTGAAGCATATTCATTATTTCACTGTCTTGATTTTTAAAAGGGACTGATTTTGCCTTTATTCTTTCTTGGTGAATACTTTCAATAACACTTTCGTTGATTGGTTTTCCACATGTTTTTACAATATCCCTTAACACACTTTGATGGTCTGGAAATGAACCATCCATTCGCCTGCCTCTCCTGGCCGCCCACTCTTTTTTATATAATTTTTCATCTATCCCTAAATCTTTTATGGAATATGTTGCTTTTCTTTGGTTATTTTCGAACTCCGTAATCAGTGTTTCAAACAAGTCAAAAAATACGGCATGAATGATAGCAAATTCCTCCTAATATTTCTTGTTTTTAGTGATTCTTATAGGTCATGAATTCGTTAACCCCTCCCCCTATCAAGGGATTTCTCAATGTCAGTATCCTCAAATAAATTGAAAAATCCCTTATGGTGATGTTCAACACTTTCAAATGTTTTTCCTACAGATGAATCATTTCCTCCTATGCGAAAGGATTTACCGTTCTTTTGCCAGTTGTCTTATTAATGAGCAATTAATATCCTCCTTTCGATTTCGCCGGTTATTTTCAAGCAAAATAAAGAAAATTATTGACTTCATTTCTAAAACCATATATAATAAAAATTGTCTTTCATTACATATTTGATTCTGTAGCTCAGCTGGGAGAGCGCCACCTTGACAGGGTGGAGGTCGCTGGTTCGAGACCAGTCAGAATCACTAACTGCACGCTTGGATTTCTTGTTTGGGATCCAAGTTTTTTTATATGCTTTGGTCAAGTTTGTATTAAATTATTCGACAATGACCTTCGAACTTCCTTCCGTTTCTTAGAATCATTTTTAAAATTCAGATGTTTGAAAGTAAAGCATTTCCTTTCCCCTATAACTATCGTATAATGTGTAGAGGTCGGATTGAGGTTTTATATCGGAATAGTAAATTTATTTTTGAGAGATAAAGGTTATCTCCTTTTTTGTTGTTATAGAATCGTATTTTAAAAGAAAGGAGTTTATAAAATTTGAAACGTTTCGATAAAAATTCAAGGGTTAAATTGGCTTTATTACTTGGATCGTTGGCAGCCTTAGGGCCCCTCACCATTGATATGTATCTCCCTTCATTCCCAACTATAACCCAAGATTTCCATACAAACGCCTCTCTTGTGCAGGTGAGTTTAACAGCTTGCTTACTAGGACTTGGAATTGGCCAGGTAATTATTGGACCAATGAGTGATGTACAGGGAAGAAGAAAGCCATTATTAATCTTTCTATTCCTATATTTTGTCGCATCCATTTTTTGTGCTTTTGCACCTAATATCTCCGTGTTTATCGCTGCTCGATTTACACAAGGGTTTGCTGCTGCAGGCGGTATTGTGATTTCACGTGCAGTTGTGCGTGATATGTATCAAGGTCGGGAATTAACGAAGTTTTTCGCATTGCTTATGCTCATCAATAATCTTGCACCTATTCTCGCACCCGTTGCTGGTAGTAGTATTTTGATGTTTACGAATTGGCATGGTGTATTTATTGTATTAGGTTTTATCGGGATCCTTTTAGTTACATTCGTTTCTTTGAAACTTAATGAATCTCTTCCTGTAGAGAACAGAATACCCAGTAATATTGCACAAACCTTTAGAAACTTCCTGTCTCTAATCATGGACCGCCAATTTTTAGGATTTGCGCTTACACAAGGTTTTATTTCAGCAGGTATTTTCGCCTATGTTTCTGGAACACCTTTTGTTTATCAAAATATCTACGGAACCTCTCCACAATTATTCAGTGTTTTATTTGCGATGAATGGTATTGGGATTATGATTGGCACACAAGTTGTCGGTCGATTTGCGGATAGGGTTTCGGAAACACGCTTCTTAAAAATTGGTTTATCGATGGCGTTAATCGCCAGTAGCGCTTTACTCTTAGCTGTATTTTTCAAAGGGCCTCTTTTCACTGTCGTTATTCCGATTTTCTTTTTTGTCTCATCCATGGGGGTTATTTCAACATCCTCATTTTCATTGGCGATGGAAACACAAGGGCATATTGCCGGAAGTGCAGCGGCTTTATTGGGATTACTTCCATTTATACTTGGTTCGATTTCTGCTCCCCTTGTCGGAATCGCCGGAGAATATTCAGCTGTGCCAATGGGCGTCCTTATTTTTTGCGCAGCATTGCTTGCCTCTCTGTCCTTTTACGGATTAGCAAGCAAAGCTCCAGCCCGCGTTAAGAGTAAATACGCATCTTAGAAAACAAAAGACGACCTTGCGGGGTCGCCTTTTATTTTGACCCGCATCCTGTGGGCCATAAACTTATTGGAAAAATCCTTGTTTGATCTTCTAAATTATGAGGACTTATTTAGGGGCATCTTCGTGGAGTACTATTTTAGAGTTACATACCCACTCTTTTCTGCAACCGATAGATTTCTTTGTCATGTTCTATAAATTTCGATTGTAGATAATCATTGTTTTCTTCAATTTTCTTAAGTGAAACAACCACTTCCTTAAATCGTTGATCCATATTGTTATCTAGTACATCTATACGCTGATGAATTTCTCCTTTAAATTCCTTCATATCAGAACGTAACTCTTCTTTAAATTCTTGCATATCAGAACGCATTTCTTCTTTAAATTCTTGCATGTCAGAACGCATTTCTTCTTTAAATTCCTGCATGTCGGAACGCATCTCTTCTTTAAATTCTTGCATGTCGGAACGCATCTCTTCTTTAAATTCCTGCATGTCGGAACGCATCTCTTCCCTAAATTCTTGCATGTCCGATCGCATAGCTTTCATTAAGGTGTCATTATTTTCCTCCAAAGCAAGTTTCATTGCATCAATAAACGGTTGATAGTCTATCTTCCTCACCTCCTTGACATTAATTCTATTATAACTCATTTTAGACATTTTAGGTCAAATTTTTACAAATTCACCTTTGGCTCTGGACGAAGCGACGAATTACTCGGTTTATCCATTTTGCCATAACGTATTTAATACCTTCCATATAATGGGCTTGCCATCTGCTCACGTATTCAGAAACATCCAATAAAATAATGTTGAGATCATGCGTAAGGGAGGTTTATGAATGAACATGCCCGACGGGCCTAATCATACATCGCGCCAAGAAGTCATTGATCATTTGTTAGAGTCGATCATCCATGAAGAAATGGCATTAGCTAATCTTTTGAATGCTGGCGCTTCTAAAATCCATGCCTTTATAGGGAATGAATACAATTTTCCAACTCATCCCTCCAATCAAGAAATTATTACGATGAATAAATCTGCCCTCCATTTATTAAGAACGGCTGTGATGAAGGATTGGTATTTATTAAACAAGCTAGAAGAAATTTTTGCATTTGATGAAAGACAAATGTCCTCCCACTCTCACAATCTGTTCAATAATGAATTGGATGAAAATTCAAACGGGGATTTAAATGAACTTCAGGAGACTCAATCCAATGAGGAAGGCAATACATTGCAGGGTGACAAAGAACTTTCTGATGAATCGACTCCTGAGAACTTAGGTGGTCAAGATGAACCCCAAGAACTGTCGGATGATCGATCCGAATGATTCATTATTTGGTTTATGGATTTCCATTATCACTCTCCATAAAAGTTTACTCATTCTCTGGAAAACGATGCATTCAACCGGAATCGATGAGAAAATCATCATCCAGTCCATCGTACATTCGTACGAAAATATACAATTATTTATGAAACTTTTAATCAACCGATATGAGTTAACGGAGCATGCACAAATTCCTTTGAAGAGTGAAGACTTGATTAGAGAAACAGGAGAAACGATGAAAGACACCTATTATTTTTCCCATGGATGTTTGGCTTCTTTATATAATATAAGGAGAATTTCCAGTTTACACACTAGTATTTTAGAGGATTTATTGTGGCTAGAATATATTAGTCAGCAGAAAAACATTGATAACAATCCAGAAACAAAATGGCTAACATCCCATGTATTCAATCCGATTTCCTCCTGACCTATAGGGAGATGTTGAATACGCAACAAACAGAGCAGGTGGAGAAAATGAATGGTTTCTCTCCACCTGCTCTAAACGTTTTGATAAAAACAAATTCATACCCAATTTGCATCATTGTTCCCCTTGTATTCTGTTTTTTAATTTAGTAATATAATATAAAGTTAAAGGTAAGATACATAATAATGGGAAAATTTTTTCTCTAATGTCCAAGGGGAGGAACTAGTACTTATGCCTAAGAATTAAAGTCTTCGGGGAATCTTTTAATGTATCAAAAAGGGAAAGCGGTTTCGCATCCTGGAAAGTTTATATCTGTGTCAATGGAAAGGGGGAAAGATATGATTTCCTTTAAAAATGTGAATAAATACTTTGGGGATTTTCATGTTTTAAAAAACATTAACCTAACAATTAACAGAGGAGAAGTAGTGGTCATTATTGGTCCATCGGGGTCTGGAAAAAGTACTTTACTGAGATGCATCAATAAACTTGAAACAATCTCCGACGGTTCTCTAACGGTTGGAGATAAAGAAATCCATGATAAAAAGACGGACATTAATAAAGTAAGGCAGCATATAGGTATGGTATTTCAACATTTTAATTTATACCCACATAAAACAGTCCTTGAAAATATTACCCTTGCTCCTATCAATGTCTTACGGAAATCAAAAGAAGAAGCCAAAAAGACAGCTGAGTTCTATCTAGAAAAAGTTGGGATTCCAAATAAAGCTTCCTCCTACCCTTCTCAGCTCTCAGGCGGACAGCAACAACGTGTCGCGATTGCAAGAGCACTTGCTATGAAACCTGAAATTTTACTCTTTGATGAGCCCACTTCTGCACTCGATCCGGAAATGGTTGGTGAAGTCTTAGATGTTATGAAGGCGCTTGCCAAAGAAGGCATGACAATGGTCGTAGTGACCCATGAAATGGGATTTGCCAAGGAAGTGGGAGACCGAATTATCTTTATTGATGAAGGGCGAATTCTTGAAGAGGCCGATCCTGTGGAATTTTTCCAAAATCCCCAAGACGAACGGGCTAAATTATTTCTTAGTCGTATACTAAATCATTAAAAAAAGGAGAGAGAATATGCAGAAACTAAAAAGATTATCAGTTTTGGTGCTAGTGGCTTTACTGTCTATTATTCTTTTAGGTGCATGCGGTACCAAAAGTGGCACAAAAAGCGGGAGTGGTGATAAGAACCAAAACGTGCTTGAAGCCATTAAGGAACGTGACAAAATTATCTTTGGTGTGAAAAACGACACAAAACTCTTTGGTTTAAAGAATCCTGCTTCAGGAGAGGTGGAAGGATTCGATATTGATATTGCCAAGCAAATAGCAAATGAAATACTTGGTGATGAAAACAAAGTGGAATTTGTTGAAGTGACATCAAAGACAAGAATTCCGCTATTGAACAAAGGGGATATTGATGCGATCATCGCAACGATGACAATCTCGGACGAACGTAAAAAAGAAGTTGATTTTTCTGATGTCTATTTTGAAGCAGGCCAGTCCCTATTAGTCAAAAAAGGCAGCCCGATCAAAAGTGTTGATGACCTATCAAAGGATACTACTGTCCTTGCAGTAAAAGGCTCCACCTCGGCGGTTAACATTCGTGAAGTAGCCCCAGATGCTAAAGTACTGGAATACGAAAATTATCAAGAAGCATTTACTGCACTGAAATCAGGCCAAGGTGATACATTAACGACGGATGATTCCATTCTTTTAGGTATGGCTTCGGAAGATGATTCTTACGAATTGGTAGGAGGTAAATTCACTGAAGAGCCTTATGGAATCGGAGTGAAAAAAGGGGAAAAAGAGCTAGTAGAAGCAATCAATGATGCCCTGAAAGCAATAAAAGATAATGGAAAATATGATGAGATTTATAGCAAATGGATTGATTTGGACTGATCGTTTAAATAGATTCATTGATAGGATGAGCAGTTGATGCTCATCCTAATTAAATGAAATGGGGGGAGATATGTTGGACTTCTCAATCTTGGTAGATTACTCTGATATGTTTTGGGATGGCTTTAAAGTTACAATAGTCGCAAGTTTAACAGCATTAGTAGCTAGTTTCATAGTTGGAACCATTATCGCCGTAATGCGAATTACACCGATTGCTCCATTACGTTGGGTTGGGACCGCCTATGTAGAATTTTTTAGAAATATCCCTTTGGTCGTCATCGCCTTTTTCTTTTTTATCGGAACACCTGTGATTGGAATAAGGTTTAGTGGTATTACTGCAGGGACCATTGCCCTTTCTATTTATACTTCAGCGTTTATTGCGGAAGCCATTCGATCTGGCATACTATCTATTCCAAAAGGGCAAACAGAAGCTGCAAGATCATCGGGGCTAACGTATACGCAAACAATGAGAATGATTATTCTACCCCAAGCAATTAAAATTGTTATACCACCAATCGGCAATCAATTTATAAATTTAGTGAAAAACTCATCGATTTTGGCGCTGATTTCCGGTGCAGATTTGATGTACCAAGCAGATCTTATTTCAGCTAAAACCTTTATTGTTTTTGATGTATACATATTAGTCGCCTTACTTTATTTAATAATCACCATTCCATTAAGTGTAGGCGTCAGATATATAGAAAAACGACTCGCAAATACCTATTAAGGAGGGGGCAAAATGGATTTTTCAGGTGCATTTTCGCCAGAAAATTTAGCTTTCCTAATGCAAGGATTTTATGTGACATTACAAGTAGCGGTTATTGCCATACTATTTAGTTTTATTATTGGCGGCATACTTGGAACGATTCGCTTCACCAGAATACCTGTCATTTCACAAATTGTTGTCGTAATTGTTGAAACAATCCGAAACTTGCCACTTCTATTAATTATATTGTTTACATATTTAGCATTGCCTGAAATCGGTATTAACTTAAGTATTACCTTCTCAGCTATTGTAGCCTTAGTTGTTTTTGAATCATCGATGATTGCGGAAATTGTCAGAGGTGGATTGAATTCAATTGAAAAGGGACAAATGGAGGCGGCACGCTCCTCTGGTCTCACCTATTTGCAAGCTTTGCGGAAGGTCATTCTCCCCCAAGCATTGAAGAGAATGGTACCGAATCTTGTCAGCCAATTTATCTCGCTTTTAAAGGATACGTCCCTTGCGGTAATCATCTCACTACCAGAATTGCTTCATAATGCAAAAATTATTCAAGCACAAAGCCAACAGTATGTCATCCCAATTTTCATGCTTATTGCGGTCGTATACTTCCTCGTGAACTATGCATTATCTTTGGTCGCAAGAAGACTTGAGCTAAGGCAAGCATGATTTACCTTATATCTTACTATTCGGCACCTGAAAAAAAGAAGGGTAGACTTTCCCTTCGTTTTTTAGGTACCTTTTTGCAATTATCGCTTTCTTCTTAATCCCCTTCTATTTCTTTTTATGTTAAAATAACGAGAAAGTCTTAGAAGGAAAAAATGAAAGCAAGGTGTTTACTATGTCATTTCCGAGGGGAAAAATTTATGATGCAAATATTGAAAGCAGACAACTTCAAGAAAATATCCCTTTACTTGTTTATTTACCAGCTGCTTTTTCCCCAAGTGAAAAGCATTCTCTCATCGTCGTACAGGATGGAAAAGACTACTTCCAATTGGGCAAACTGACCCGTTACGCAGACGAGTTAATTGAACAAGGCTTATTAGAAAAAACGATTATTGTTGCGACACATTATAAAGACATTCCTGATCGTCGAAAAAAGTATCATCCATCGGGAGAGGAAAATTCTTCTTTCATGACATTTCTTGGAAAGGAATTAATCCCCTGGATTGACCAAAAATATCCAACTTATACACAAAGAGAGAAGCGGACATTAATGGGCGATAGTCTTGCTGGAACCGTCTCTTTACGTACAGCCATGCATTATCCAGAACTATTCAAAAACATTATCCTTCATTCGCCTTATGTGAATCAAGAGATACTCAATGAAGTTCAAACTGCACCTCCCTCTGTCCAATTTAAAATTTACCAAGTGGTCGGGACAGAGGAAACGGTCGTAAAAATATCGAATAATCGAGATTTCCTCACACCTAATCGTGAATTGCATCAATTATTTATCGAAAAAGGTTATGAGACTTTTTATGATGAATTTAATGGTGGACATTCTTGGAAATATTGGCAACCAGATGTTAAAAGGGCATTACAAACGATGTTTTCCTGAGCAACCTGTATAAGAATCTGTTATAGTAATGTAATAAGGTATTCATATAAGAAAAGGAGGCAAAAACATGAAATATGGTATTGTCATTTTCCCATCAAAAAAGTTACAGGATTTAGCCAATTCTTACCGGAAGCGTTATGATCCTCACTATGCCTTGATTCCTCCACATTTGACGTTGATGGAAGGTTTTGAAACGGAGGAAAGCCCTGAAAAATTAACCGAAATACTAAATTCAATTGCTCAAAAATATCAGCCTATCCATTTAAAATTCCTTAAAGTTAGTTCATTTCAGCCAATAACCAACACCATTTATCTAAAAGTCGAAAAAACAGACGAACTGGAACGCCTCCATGAAGAACTATACAATGAAATGCCAAGTGACCCACCTGAACATCCTTTCGTTCCTCATGTAACGATTGGACAAAAACTATCAAATGACGAGCATTCCGACGTTTTCGGTGCACTTGGAATGCTAGGTGTTGAACACGAAGAAACAGTTGATCGTATCCATCTAGTTTATCAATTAGAGAATGGTTCGTGGTCAACTTATGAAACCATTCGATTAGGAAAGGATTAATAATAATTATGCAAGCTGTACAAACAACGACAGAACAACAACTAGAAGATGCGTTTTATATTAGAAAAAAGGTATTTGTTGAAGAACAAAAGGTACCATTAGAACTAGAAATAGATGAATTTGAAAATGAATCTGCCCATTTTGTTTTATATGATCAAGATGAGCCTATCGGGGCTGGAAGATTCCGAACAATAGATAAAATAGGAAAGGTTGAGCGGATTTGCATTATGCCCTCTTATCGTGGTATGGGAGCAGGGAAAATCATTATGCAAACAATCGAACACTTTGCAAAAGATAATAAAATTCAACAACTGAAGCTTCATGCTCAAACTTACGCGATTCCGTTTTATGAAAAACTTGGCTACAAGGTATGTTCAGAGGAATTTATGGATGCTGGAATTCCCCATAAGACGATGATAAAGCAAGTAAATGAAGAAAAAACACTGCTGGATTAAGCTGTAACTGATAATAACTATTTCTTATACAAAAACAAGAAGGCATTTCAATGTTATACATATTCATTGAAATGCCTTCCTTTCGTTTTAAAATCAAACTCGTTAAGGTGAATAGGTTTTCTAGATAAATTCTTATCCCTCGTCGCCTTTTTCCTTATTGTCTGTTGATTGTTAGATTGTTTACGATTTAAAATTCTTTGAAATGGAGTAAGTAATGGCACTTTCTCAGTAGTGGAAATCGGCATCGGGTCATGTTGTTTTCGCCGTGTCAAAATTCTTTTATCGTATTCCTGATACTGATAAGGTCGCACAGGCCCAATATATCCCATAAAGCCCCCTCCCATCCATATCTTTTCTCTATTCAATACCCCGAAATGATATGTATGAAACATTTATCTAACTCATTTTAAGAAAAGCCGCCCTTCAGGACGGCAATGCTGATCTTTACCGCTTATTATTTAACATTTTCGAAATAGAATCCATATCTAATTGGTTCCCATCTTGAACAATGGATTTGACCAATTTATCTTCCATTTCTTTAGAAACGGGCTTATTGGCAATACGGGAAACCTTTTTAATGATTCCCCTCACCGTTCTCTCGTCTTTAAAGTTTGCATTTTGCAGTGAATTTGCTAACTCTAAAACTTCATTCATGTTGACGCCTGTTTTCTTTTCTACATTTTTAAAAAAATGATTTTCCATTTCTTCCGCTCCCTTCCGTTCATACTTTATATAATATGAAGGAAAGTCAAATAAGTGTGGTTAAAAATGAAAAAATGAACAGGAAAAAGATAGGTTGCTTTAAACGCAACCTATCTTTTTGTATTCTCAACATTTTTAACAGAAGGCTGCACCAACAATTATCAGCAGGATAAACAAAACAACAATCAAGGCAAAGCCTCCGCCGAAAAAGCCACCACCTGCATAACCACCATAACCACCACATCCACAAGCTCCTGCACCGTATCCATATCCGAACATCTACGCTCACCTCTCTTTTGTTGGTTCACTATAGCTTATGTGTCTAGTGTCATTTGCGTATGGGCGAACCTAAAAAAAAAGAGGCAAAAAAACCAAAAGCACAAGTATTCCGTTTAAAGGATGAACGGTTAAGGACGCGCCATATCCGCATGTCTTCGCCGTTTTGACCAACGTCCTGTTGGCCACTATCCTTTCGGTTTAAAAATAAGAGCGCCAATAAATCCAAACACAATTGCGGCGGAAATACCGGATGATGTGACCTCAAACATTCCTGTCAACACGCCAACCAACCCATGTTTATCCGCTTCAGCCATTGCCCCTTTTACAAGGGAATTGCCAAAGCTTGTAATAGGGATGGTTGCTCCCGCCCCCGCAAAGTCAATTAGCGGTTCATAAAGCCCAAGCCCAGCCAAAACGGCTCCTATCACAACAAATAAACTCAACATATGCCCTGGTGTTAATTTAAGCGTATCCATGATCAACTGGCCAATCATACAAATAAGACCGCCAATCATAAACGACCAAAAAAACATGGCTAACATTTGCTTTACCTCCTCTTACTCGTACTCCAATGAAACCGCATGGGCAATACACGGAATCGATTCTTTTTGTAAAACCGTTAATGGTGAAAGCAGTGCTCCTGTAGCGACGACTAAAATCCTTTTATACCTGCCCCTTTTCATTTCATTTACTAAATGTCCATACATTACAGCAGCAGAACACCCTGGACCACTAGCTCCCGCAAACACTTCTTGTTCATCTGTGTATAGAATTAACCCACAATCATGAAATCTGTTTTCATCAAGAGATATACCTTTTTGCTGAAAAAGCTCTAAAGCCGTATTTCTCCCAACTTCGGCCAAATCCCCTGTAATGACTAAGTCATAATAAGAGGGTTCCCTTTTTAAATCAAAAAAATGCCTTTGAATCGTATCTACTGCTGCTGGTGCCATTGCCCCACCCATATTAAAGGGATCGGTTAATCCCATATCAATCACCTTCCCGATTGTCGCAGAGGTGATACGAGGTGCAGGCCCATTTAGTTTTTCGGCTGTTCCAATAAGCCCAACCCCCGAAGCTGTTGCTGTCCATTGAGCTGTCGGCGGTTTTTGTCCACCATATTCTGTCGGATAACGAAATTGTTTTTCGGCTGAGGCATTATGACTTGCTGTTCCCGTCAAAATATGATTTGCTCCCCCACTATTGATTATGAGGGCGGCAAGTGCCAAACCTTCAGTAGAAAGCGCACAGGCACTGAAAAGTCCTAAATAGGGCATTTGGTTTGTTCTTGCTGCAAATGTGGTTGGGGTAATTTGATTGATTAGATCACCTGAGAGGAAAAATTGTACGGCATCTTCTGTTAAACCCTTTTTTCGAAGAGCGATTTCAACTGCATCTTCCAGTAAAACATTTTGAGCTTTCTCATAAGTATCTTTGCCCATACGCAGGTCATCATGGAATTTATCGAAATCATTTGCCAAGCGACAATCCTTTTCAAAAGGACCCCCAACAACCCCGGTTGATAATATCGTTGGTTTTTGTGAAAAAACCCATGATTGAGCCCCTTGTAGCATTAAAATCCCCCCCATAGTATCCAGATGGTTTTTATTAAAGCGATAACAAAAGCAGAGAATACGCCGAATAAAATAACTGAACCAGCTAATTTAAACATATTACCACCCACACCAACTACAAAGCCTTCTGATCGGTGCTCTATAGCCGCTGAAATGACAGCATTTCCAAAGCCTGTTACTGGTACACCACTTCCTGCTCCACTAAATTGACCCAGTCTGTCATAAGCCCCAAAACCGGTCAAAAGCATCGCAATAAATACCATTGTCGCTGTAGTCGGGTTACCTGCTGTTTGTTCCGTAAAATTAAAGAAATAAATATAAAAATAAGTAATTGCCTGTCCGACTAAACAAAAGAGTCCACCGACCCAAAAAGCGCGAAGACAGTTTCTTAAAAGAGGGCGCTTAAGTTCATGTTTTTTTTGTAACTGGTCATATTGTATTTGTTCTGGTGTTTTTGTTTTATTTTTGCTAGCCATTTATGTCATTTCCTTTTCTAAATTAATAATTTTTTTGAAACGCTTCTTTGCTTCATCCGTTGATATATTTTCTTTTTCCATAGCCTCCTTAAGACGAATGGCTTCCAAGAATATTTTATAATCACTGGAAACAATAAATTTTTTCTGTGGATATTTTCGTTTTAATTGTGCTTGTAACTTTTTTTCAATTTTTTTCATATTGAAGCGTTGGAGATGTTTTACTTTATAAGCAACAATAATTTCCTTCTTTCCTTCAATAACAGCGGCATCATAAATTTCGTCCACTTTATTTACATCTTCTCTTACTTGATAGGCTACAGACTTATCCTTTTCTTGAAAATTCAATTCGATAGGGGCAGGTTGGGTTGTATTCATTAAAGATAGGCGTGCTTCTTCACCGTCTTTATTACCTGAACACCCATTTACTATCAAGAAAAAAAGAGCCGTCATGAAAAGCCATACTATATTTTTTATCATCGGCGCCTCCTGTATTTTCTCTGTCCCTTTTAAAGGAGACATGATTTGTTCTATAAGATATTTTTCTCCAGATTTCTGAAATTATGATGATGAATTAAATCTCCTTAAAAAAATAAAACCTAGTCCCCTCCTTAAAAGGAAAGTGACTAGGTTTTATATGTCTTTTAGTGAATTTTTTTTATAGGTTTTTTTGGCCCACATCCGCAACCTGTTCTTTTTTTACGCCCCTGCCAAGCAGCATTCTTTTTTCTAGGTCTATTATTCATTACAATCACATCCCGGGTAATATTATCTCACTTTATTTTATGTACCCAGTAAAAATGTGTTTGCCAAATTGCCCTTATTCTTCAGAAATCTTGGGTTGGATGATCGTCTCTATAATGGAAGCAAAACCAGCAATCGATAAAATATATACCAAAGGTTCCGCTACTATTGGATAAAACCAGTAGATCAAAAAGATAAAGATTGATACCCAGATCCCTGTACACCAGTAACAATTAATGAGTTGGCCGATCCATCCTCTAAAACCTTTTTCTCTTGGAATAAGATAAATCTCTAATTCGCCATTTTCATCAGGTGCTTCATACTCTTGCATAAAAGGACGTCTAATAAACTCTGTTATTTGATCATAAACCAATAATCTTGTTAATCGAAAAACCGCTAAGCCTAATAAAATGAATGTAAACCAATTGATTGACATCAAATTTCACCCGCCTATTTTTGTCCGATCAAGGCATTTGTCCGTTACCCATTTGGCTAATGTCTAATATGTTATTAATGAATATGGATCAATAGATGACAAGGAGGAATTTATCCATGAGTTACGAAGAAATGGAATCAGTGGAATCAGTTGGATCAGTTGGTACAAATCACTGTGGTGGTGGATGTACTTCAGGATGTGTTTGTCAAGTTGTTCGAGCGATAAAAGATATTCAGGAAATGGCTATTGAAGAAGAAGAATGCCCAAGTTGCCCAACGAATTGCTTTATTGAGCCATTAGGCGGAGCTCCTAATCGTTCCCATGTGGATACCAGAGTATTTACCCTTACAAATAAAAATGGGGAATTATTCAAAGCACTATTTAAAGGTCGTGGAGGCAACTGTATATCGGTTTATTTCAGAGTTGAAGATATCTTTGACAACTGCTGTGCCACATTGCGTGTATTGGTTCCTTTAAATAAAGATGGGGAACCAGTAAAAATAACTCACCACGGGGACATTAATTATGAAGCCCTTTGTGCAGTACGCAGATGGGGAAAAAGCAGCAGCTGCATAACCGTTGATCTACACTGCTTCTGTGCAGTTCAATGTATTGCAGATGTTGATTTACAACTTTGTGATTAATTTTGAAAGCGGAGGGTTCACACCCTCCTCTTAACTAAAAAATAATCCGTATCGCTTGCAGTTCTTCAATAGCGATTGTCCTAACTTCCCCATTAAATGTTTTCACACGAATGGTATCCCCTTCTTTACTCTCCAATATGCCGCGAATTCTTTCATCTTCCTTTATAAATTCACATGGAAATGGAGGCTGAGCCCGAGGAACTTGTAATAAGTATTGCAGCTTTTCAGCTATTGACATTTCTTTAAAAGCTTTAACAGGTGTAAGGTTCCAGGTTCTTTTTCCGGAGTTAGCCTGTTTTCGAAAATAATCTGCTGCTGACTTCGGCTTTTCAGCTGGATGTTCAACTTTTTCTGTAAAGGATTCGTGTTCCTCGGAATTTGTTTGCACTTGGAAAGGAACGCTATTCTTTGGCTTTTTTGGTGTTGGGGGTTTATTTTCAGTTTTATTGATTGTATTTGAATGAGAAGAATAAGAATGTTGCATTGAAAAATCTGGTTTTACAAAATTTGGCTGGTCAATATATAGCAAAGGGCTCTTCCCTTTCTGTTTCTCTTCCATTAAGGTACACCTCCGTATTTCATACTTCGTTTTATATGTATGCAAATAAATGTTCAAGGTGAACTAAACTATAAAAAAAACTGCCACGCTAAAGGTGACAGTTTAAAAAGAACTTGATCCCGCATTAAAGTTTCACTTTACAATGCGACAATATGAAAGCCCGAATCAACATGAATATTTTCCCCAGTAATACCGCGGGAAAGATCACTAAATAGGAATAAAGCTGTATCTCCCACCTCTTCAGGAGTAGTCGTTCTTTTCAGTGGTGCTTTTTCCTCAATATCTTTTAACACACTGTTAAAATCACTAATTCCCTTTGCAGAAAGTGTTCGGATTGGCCCAGCTGAAATGGAATTGACACGAATTCCATATTGACCAAGATCTTTCGCTAAATAGCGGACGCTTGCATCTAGTGAAGCTTTTGCTACTCCCATCACGTTATAATTAGGTACAACCCGTTCCCCACCTAAATATGTCATCGTGACCATGCTTCCGCCTTCTGGCATCATATCTAGTTCTTGAATCACTTTCGCCACTGCGGTTAAGGAATAAGAACTAATATTATGAGCTAAAAGAAATCCATCTCTCGTTACATTTAAATAGTCACCATCAAGTTCTTCTTTATTAGCAAAAGCAATGGCATGGGCAATTCCATGAATAGGTCCCACCACTTCTTTGATTTTACTGAAGCATTGGTGAATTTCCTCATCATTTGTAATATCACAAGGAAGAACAAGCGATTCATTTCCCTCCAAAGAGTCCGCTAAATCACGAACATTTTTCTCCAATCTCTCCCCTGCGTATGTGAACACTAATTTCGCTCCAGCATCGTGAAGTGAACGGGCGATGCCCCATGCGATACTACGTTTATTTGCCACACCCATTACGACAAAAGTTTTTCCTTGAACAGATAGATTCAATTTAATCCCTCCAATAATCACTTTTCGGACTATATTTACTAATAGAACGAATCAAAAATAATACGTGATATTAGTACCTAGTAATAACTATATCATACACGACTACTTTTAAGAAGCACAAAGAAAAAATATTATCTTTGTGCTCTGTATTTAAAATTGTAATTCACGCATTAGGTCATCTACGAATTCTTTCGTTCCGGTGACAACAAGTCGATCCTCTGTTTTTAATCTTGTGTCACCATGTGGGACTAGTGATTCATTATCACGGAAAATCCTAACGACAATGACATCACCAACAAACGGAAATTCACGCAGTTTCATATTATGATAGTTTGGATTACGCATTTCGATCTCATAAAGGGCCGTTTCTTGATTTGTAAAGATATCCGCAATAGCAGGTGATTCAATGACTGCCGTAACAAAAGCCTTTGATGATAGCAAGGTGGAAAATACCTCAACATCGTGTTCTTTTAAAAGGCGAGCTAGATCTGGACTTTCAGTTCGAGCAATGACTCTTTCAATTCCAAGTTCTTTCGCGTGAACAGCTAGTGTCGAATTTAATTCTTCATCACCTGTAGATATAAACAAAATATCGGCATCAAAAACACCCGCATTTTCCAATTCTGATTCACTATAGTCTGGAAGCTCTGTAATATTAAAGACCGTATCGGAAATATGGGAATCAGGTTTCTCCATCTTTTTGTGAAATACCGTGGCTTCAAATAATTCTTTATCCAACTCTTTAGAGACAGGTAGGGTAATTTGATTGGCTCCAATAAACGTAACTTTTTGTTTTGGTTCAAGACCATTTTCTTTTGGAAACCACTTTTTAAAGAAAATAGGTGTCACAATACAGCTAATGACAGCAACTAGAATAAACGTGCTACTCATTTCAGCGGTAATGACATCCATGCGTTCAGCAATTTTAGCTGCGGCAATCACCAAAGATAACGTTGAAGTAAGCAAAAAGGAAGCAGCCAATACAGTTTTTGTATCATACCATTTTCTTAAAATAAACACCGGGAAAATCTTTGAAACGAGTAGTCCAATTAATAGTAATGGAATCAACAATAATAATTCCTTATTACTAAGTAATGACCATAAATCAAGATCAACCCCTACCATGACAAAGAAAATAGGAATTAAAAATCCATAACCAAAGGAATCAAGTTGTCGAACCATTTCTGGTTTAGGATTTAACAATGAGACAAGCGTACCGGCTAAGAAGGCACCTAATATATTTTCCGCACCTAATGATTCGGATAAAGCAACTAATACAATAATTAATGTAAAAATCGCACGAGTGCCAATTTGCACGGTCCCTGTTGACAACCTTTCGATAAAGGAACGGTTTTTAAAACGTCTGCCAACAAAATAAAGAATAACCCCTGCTACAAATAAGATCAGCAACAACCACATGTTTCCTTGGTTATCACCAGATAAGGAAACAAACACAGCTAATAAAATCATCGTCACAAGATCAGCAATAACCGCAATTAAAAGAATAATTTGGCCAATGCCTGTCTTCATGACATTTGCTTCCTTTAGAGTCGGAACCACCACCCCTAAAGAAATGGTAGAAATGATTAAGGTCATTAAGAACACATTATCAATGAGTCCCATCCAGACGAATAAATAAGATAAACCAATCGATAGAACGAAAATCCCCAAAAATATAACAATGGAAACGGTGAGGCGATTCGGTTCTGTTTTTCCATTAGACATTTTAATTTTCTTATTAGACATTTTAAATGCAGAAAAATCTATTTCCAATCCGCTCAAAAACATGAGAAAGATAAATCCAAGTGTGGAAAGAATATCTAACCATGAGCCGCCACGAATTAAGTCAAAGCCGCTTTTTCCAATGATTAAGCCCATTATAATTTCTGCAATGACAACAGGCATAAATGAAATTCGAAAGCGATCAAGGACAAGCGGCGTCAAAAAAGCAAAAATTAATACAATAACGAGTGAAAATAATGATTCGTCCATAATAAAATTCTCCCATCTTAAATCACAAATTAAGAGGTAATCATCTTTTCTAATGTATAAGATAGCTCATAAACATTGTAGCTAATCCAAAATAAATCAATATGGATGTAATATCATTCATAGTTGTAATAAATGGACCTGAGGCAACCGCAGGGTCAATTTTTAATTTATGCATGATCAGCGGAACAAGCGAGCCACCGATCGTCGCAACCAAAAGGGAAGCGAGAATGGCAAAACCAACTAATAAACCTAATATAAGATCATGCTTCCATACAAAAATCACGAGAGAAACCACTACTCCGCAAATAGCCCCAGTTAAAATCCCTGTTCCAGCCTCTTTCAAGATAATTTTAAATTTTCCCGAATCCTCCATCTCTCCTGTGGCGATCCCACGAACGGCTACTGCCAAGGATTGTGTCCCGGCATTTCCCGCCATCCCAGCAATAAGTGGGATAAATACAGCGACAATAGGGACTTTACTTAAGGTATCTTCAAAGCGACCAATTAAGCTTGCAGTAAACATCCCTAAAAAGAGAAGGATAATGAGCCAGGGCAATCGTTTTTTTGCGGCTGTAAATGGACTTTTATCCATTTTGTCGATATCAGAAATACCAGCAAGCTTAGAATAATCATCAGATGCCTCTTCATCAATAACATCAATGATATCGTCGACCGTGATGATCCCTAAAAGATGGTTTTGAAAATCAACAACTGGCAAAGCTAATAAATCATAATCCCGCATTTGTCTGGCAGCCTCTTCTTGGTCATCCCCTACTGAGATAGAAACTACCCGATCAGACATCATTTCTGAAATCATCGTGTCATCATCCGTAATAATTAAATCACGTAAGGACAAAACACCCACTAAACGTAAATCCTCATCAATGACATAAACATAATAAATGGTTTCTGCTGTAGGAGCCTGCTTCTTTAAAATATACATCGCTGATCGTACCGTTTGATTCTGTGAAATGGCCACATACTCGGTAGTCATAATACTTCCGGCCGTATATTCCTTATAATGAAGCAAACCTTTAATTTCTTGGGCAGCATCCTTATCCATAATGGTAAGGTAACTAGCCGTCTGATCTTTCCCTAATTTATTTAATACATCAACAGCATTATCAGCATACATATTAGCAAGCATTTCTGCCGCATATTTCGGCTCCATCTCTGCCAAAATTTCTTTATAATCATTGTCATCTATTTCAAGCATCTCAAAAAAATCCGCTACTTCTTTCGGAGATAAGTAGTAATACATCTTTAATCTAGTCTCTTTATCAATTTTGAAAAAGAATTGGGCCTGATCATATGAGTGAAGATTTAGAAATTCTTGCCGAAAGGATTCAAGATTGCCTTCATTTGCCGTTTGGATCAGTAATTCTTCATTTATGTTTTCTTGTGTATCGTTTATTTCCATGACGACCCTCTCCTTCCAAATTGGTCCCCATTATCCTAACAAATCTTGATCAATTTGTCGTCAATAATTGTCTTTTTTTCTATATTTATTTTTCAGATGATCAATACCGTTAACTTAAACCTTGGTATGATGCAAAATAGAATAGAGATTGGGTATGTTAAAATAATGAATAGAAAATAAATTAGCGATTGACGAAAAAATAGTTACACTAAATATTCAGTTGCTTTGTAGAGTCAAATTCGTGGTCGTTAAAAACTGTCTATCCAAGCAATACGGAGGCACCTTAGATGAAATGAGAGTGAATAAAATGAAAATAGATATCATTGGCGATATTCATGGTTGTTTTCAAGAGTTTAAAGAGCTTACCCTCAAACTGGGTTATTCCTGGGAAACCAACTTGCCTATACATCCTCAAAATCGGATATTAGGCTTCATTGGGGATATTACAGATCGAGGTCCTAATTCAATCGAAATGATTGAACAAACATGGGAACTTTGGAAATACCATGGTGCTTATTATGTACCTGGCAACCATTGCAATAAGTTATATCGTTATTTTCTTGGTAGAAATGTCCAAATTACACATGGATTAGAAACGACTGTTGCTGAACTTGATCAGCTTTCTGTTAAAAAGTTTAATCATATTAAGAAAATGTTTATGGACCTTTATGAACACTCTCCTCTTTATCATGTGCTGGATCACGGTCAATTAATTATGGCCCATGCTGGAATCAGAGAGGATTATATCGGAAAACAAAATAAAAGCGTGAAATCATTTGTTTTATATGGGGATGTAACAGGGGAGACACTTCCAGATGGAAGACCTGTACGAAGAGATTGGGCCAAACATTATAAGGGAAATGCCTTTATTGTTTACGGACATACTCCGGTGAAACACCCACGCCAAATTGGAAAAACTTTTAATATCGATACGGGGGCTGTTTTTGGGGGAAGTTTAACGGCTTTACGGTATCCAGAAATGGAAATGATTTCTGTCCCTTCTTCCTTACCTTATGTCCAAGAGAAGTTTACAACCTTTGATTAAAATCCATCTTCTTATCATTTGGAATTCCATGGATATATGATCAAGCTTATGCTAAAAATGACAGTTCCATCCTGATATAAACACCTCCTGACTTGCTAAAAAGGCCTTTCCTACATGGGTAAAGGCCTTTTTAAATCACTTTCTATTTAACAGGATTTGCAAATCCTCCGGTAAATCAACTTGAAAAGACAGACATTCTTGGCTAATGGGATGAGTGAATTGAATTTGTCGACAATGGAGTGCTTGTCGCTCGATTAAATTCCGTTTCCCACCATATAAGTCATCTCCAAGCAAAGGATGGCCTATATAAGACAAATGCACCCTAATTTGATGAGTCCTCCCTGTTTCAAGCTTTAACTGCACATGCGTAAAGGTTGAGGTTGATTGAATGACCTTATATCGCGTCACAGCCGGTTGCCCATCCCTTCTTACTTCTCGCTCAATAATACTGTCTGATTTACGACCAATTGGCTCATTAATTATCCCAACGGGTTGTTGCAATACACCATCCGCAAAAGCTTCGTAAAATCGCTGGACTTCTCCTTGTTTTTGCATCTGACTTAATAAATGATGAGCATGACGATGTTTTGCAATCAATACTAAGCCTGATGTATCTCGATCCAATCGCGTAACGATATGTACTGCGGAAGCTAGCTTAATTTGTTTATAATAATAGGCTAATGCATTGGCCAAACTTCCTGTCGGCTGCTGCCTTGATGGGATGGTATTCATTCCAGCAGGTTTATTAACAACTAGAAGATCCTCATCCTCATACATAATCCATAAAGGGATAGGTTCTTTGACTAATCGCTCATTTTCTTGTTCTGGAGGAAATAGGAGCTCTAAAAAATCACATTCTTGTAAACGATAACGAACATTTTGCTCCACTCCATTTACACGTATATGGCCACCTGTAAATTTAATAGCCGATAAAGCTCTTCTAGAAATCCCTTGCTCTTGTAAAAATACTTTTATCTCTTTATTCTTATGTTCCCGTGTGATTTCCCAGTTTAATTCATGTTGCTTCATATTTTTATCGACCGTCCGAAATAAATGAATCGTGGACTCTTTTCCAGAAAGGAAATGGGCGAAATCTTGCAAAACGAACCTTCTCTTTTGCTACCTTAAATTGGATTGATTTCACATCTCGATGCATCACGGTTAAATGATCTAGAGTAACATGAAAATCAAAAGAATTAACAGGTTTTAATACGAGAGTATGATGTTCGGGTAAAATGAGCGGGGATCCGACCGTTCTAAATACTCTATTATTAATTGAGGCCATCTCAGCCAATTGAATAGAAGGTAAAGATGGATGAATAATTGCCCCTCCCAAAGCCTTATTATAGGCTGTGCTTCCTGATGGCGTAGACACACAAAGACCATCCCCACGAAAACGCTCAAAATGATCTCCTCGTATTTCCACATCCATTACTAAAGTTCCAACTAGTCCTTTCACTGTGGATTCATTTAAGGCAAGATAACGCATTTCTTTCCCGCCATTACGATAACGGATTGTGACCTCTAACAATGGGTATTCCACTACTTGATAAGGGGTTTTTGCGATCGCAATAACTAATTTCTCTATTTCGCTTGGAACCCAATCCGCATAGAAACCTAAATGTCCAGTATGTACACCAACAAAGGCTGTTTTATCTAATCTAGAACTGTAGCGATGAAATGCATATAATAAAGTACCATCCCCACCAATGGAAATAACAATATCTGGATTGCTTTCGTCATATACCATTTCAAAATCCTGCAAATACGTCCTCACCTTCTGTGTTAAAGCATTAGAAGCAGGATTCCCTTTTGATGTAATGGCAAATTTCAATCCTCTCACCCTCCTAGTTTAATCATTATTTTTCTTCATCTTCTTTGTAGCTTCCTTATTTTTTGTAAAATAAACCTGCGCTTCCTGAATTTCTTCCTTAATTTGCGACATTTCCTCATCAAGACGAAATGCTGCCTCAGCTGCACGTTGCAACCTCATATTGATTTCTTCCGGAAATTCACCTTTATATTTATAATTTAGAGAATGTTCAATCGTCGCCCAAAAATTCATGGCTAATGTTCGAATTTGGATTTCAGCCAAAATCTTTCGCTCCCCTTGAATCGTTTGCACAGGATATTCAATCACAACATGGTAGGACCGATAACCGCTTGGCTTTTTATGAGAGATATAGTTTCTTTCCTCTATAACCTTGAAATCATTTCGTTTCCTTAACAATTCCACGACTTGCTGTATATCATCAACAAATTGGCACATCATTCTTAAGCCGGCGATATCTTGCATTTCCTCCGCTAATTTATCCAACGGGATATTTTTCTGCTGTGCCTTGTCTAGGATACTCGCAATCGGCTTTACCCTACCTGTTACAAATTCAATCGGAGAATGATCCTGTTGTCGTTCAAATTGGGCACGCATCCCTTTTAATTTAATTTTCAACTCATCTACTGCTTGTTTATAAGGAGCTAGAAAAAGTTCCCACTGATTTATCATGCTACCACCTCTTAAAATGCGTGTTCACATCCTCTTAAATGAAAAACAAATACATCTTCCCATCACAACCTCCATCATCCTATGTTAGAAAGACGGAATTAAGAAGCCATCTTTATTTTAGCATAAACAAGTTTTACATAATAATTTTTATCCCGGGCATAGAGTCTAGAGCAGAAAAAATATAAAGTTTATTATATTGAAACCTCTTCGTAAATAAATAATAATAGGAAATAGGGTAGGTTGGGCAGATTCATGAAAGGAAGTTATCCATGTCAGAAGAAATTGAAAAGGAATTTAAAAATCTTGTCACAAAGGAAGAATTTAATCTCCTTTTACATACGTTTCACATTAGCAATCGCGATTTTTTCACTCAAAAAAATCATTATTTTGATACCTATTCCTTTTTGTTAAAAGAAAAAGCTGCTGCTTTGCGTATTAGAGAACTCCCGAACTTTTACGAGCTAACATTAAAAAGAAAAACGATAGAAGGTGTCATCGAAACCAATCAAATCATTAATCAAAAAGAGGCCGATTTATTATTCCATGATGCGATATTACCTGCTGGGGAGATAAAGGAAGCATTGATCAAATTGGGAATTCCCGTTCAAAATTTGACGTATTTTGGGAGCTTAACGACCCATCGTGCAGAACACGAATATAAAGGTGGGCTGTTGGTTTTCGATCATAGTCATTATTTAGATAAGGAAGATTATGAGCTTGAATATGAGGTCAAAGATTGGGAATTAGGAAAAACGATTTTTACAAATTTGCTCACGCGGCTTAACATTAAGCCTCAATCAACCGATACTAAAGTTGGGAGATTATATCGCGCAAAATTAGAGATTATGAAACAATCCGATAAGGAATGATTAACATGAATACATTAGGAGAAATGAAATCCTTAATTGAACTTCAATTATTACAAGGGATGACGCGTTCAAATGCTGAGTCACCTATCCCAAAATCAGGTTCAAATTTTTCGGAGATCCTTGAGCAAACTCTTTTAAATACAGCAAAGGGAAATCTAGAAACTACTGAATCTTTAAATACACTAGGGGCTATGAGCCAACTTGGAGTAAATTTTCTTCCCAGTACAATGACAAAATCAGTTGTACCTAAAGTCAGTCACACGAAAAACAATTCAAAAATAGAAACTAATATAAATGGGATTATCCAACAAGCAGCTGATACATTCAAGTTACCTATTAAATTAATCCATTCTGTCATTAAACATGAGTCCAATTACAATACTAGTGCGGTAAGTTCCGCCGGCGCAACTGGACTTATGCAACTTATGCCTGCGACCGCAAGAGGGTTAGGTGTACAAAATATAAAAGATCCTCTGGAAAATGTGATGGCTGGAAGCAAATATTTACGACAAATGCTAGATAAATATAACGGAGATCTTTCCCTAGCACTTGCCGCTTACAATGCTGGTCCCGGTAATGTAGATAAATATGGGGGAATTCCTCCATTTAAAGAAACACAGAACTACGTTAGAAAAATAACGAATACGTATTATAGTTAAATCAATCTCATTTCCAATTTACTTACTAATAAGCAAGTTGGAAATGAGACTTTTTGTTGTGAAGAAAATTAAACAGGCGCTTGCGCTTTTCTTACCACAGTTCAATTTATTTGAGTTCTGATAAGGTCATTGCTAAAATAAATGTACCATTTTAAACAAAGGAGCGAATCATATGGTTGAGATGAAGATGACACCGTATGATGCTATTGGGGAAAAAAAGCTTCATAAGCTTGTAGAACAATTTTATCTACGTGTCGGCACACATCCCGAACTTACCCCTATTTTTCCTGATGACTTAACAGAAGTTGCCAGAAAACAAAAGCAATTTTTAACACAATTTTTGGGTGGCCCCAAGCTATACACTGAAGAACATGGTCATCCGATGTTACGTGCACGCCATTTACCCCATGAAATTACACCTAGTCGTGCAAAGGCGTGGTTAGCATGCATGAGTGAAGCAATGGATGAAGTGGATATTGAACCAGGCCTCCGAGAGCTTTTCTATACACGTCTAGCCATGACGGCAAAAAATATGGTGAATACTCATTCATCTGATGTTATGCAAGGTGAATTACTTTGAAAACACGACATATCAAGCATCTTTTAAATAAAAGACCAATGGAAATATATTTTTTTGTTGATCCTTTTTGCTCGGAATGCTGGTCACTTTCTCCAATCTTAAAGAAATTACAAATAGAATACGGTGAGTATTTCTCTCTTAAATATGTTTTGTCAGGCAAACTATCTTCCTTAAATCAAATTAAAGATCGAGTTTTCCCTTGTCAGAACAAATGGAAGCAAGAGCAGGGGAGATTCAAAAGATTGAAAAACAGATCTTTACAACAAACACCACATCTTGCCGCTATAAGTATTAAAGCGGCGGAATTACAAGGAAAAAAGGCAGGAGTCCGTTTTATCCAAAAGCTTCAAGAACTATTATTTATCGAGGATAAAGATATTTCGGATATCAATGTGATTCAGCAGTGCGCACAATCTGTTGGCCTTGATCTTAACGAATTCCTACAGGATGTTTATTCAGAAACAGCTGCCAAAGCTTTTCAATGTGATTTAAAGATTTCATCTGAAATGGAAGTAGATGAAATGCCATCTATGGTTTTCTTCAATGAAAAAATCGAAGATGAGGGCATTAAAATTACTGGCTTATACTCTTATGACATTTATGTACAAATATTAACGGAGATGCTTCAGGGATATCCAAAACCTGCAGAGAAACCTCCATTGGAAGTTTTTCTCTCACTAAACCCAGTAAATGCAACACAAGATTTAGCCTTAATTTTTGATGTGTCCCCTCAAAAGGTAGAAAGACAGATGAAAAAATTACAGATCCAACAAAAAGTACAAAAAATCGCCTCACTCCATGGGTCCTATTGGCGATACAAATATAATAATTTATAGGAACAAAAGCGCAAGCGCCTGTTCAGCGACGTACAAATTTAAAGACTTCTGACGAGATAAAGGAAACACGGCGACGAAGGAGCCGATGTTGACTTATCGTAGGAAGAAGGCGTAAATTTGCTAGTCGCTAGGCGCTGGAGCTGGATGTCAACCGTGACATAAGCAATTTATCCACAAGCTAGGATTTTATAATTTCCTAAGCAGTAAGAAAAGCGCAAGCGCCTGTTTAGCGGCGTACAAATTTGGAGAATAAGGTTCAAAGGCTAAATACGCGCCGTCCTGGCGCAACGCCTTTGTGACCAACGTCCTGTTGGCCTGAGATAAAGGAAACACGGTGAGGACAAAGGATGAACCGATGTTGACTTATCGTAGGAAGAAGACGTAAATTTGCTAGCCGCTGGGCGCTGGAGCTAGACCTAGAAACAAAAAAAGCACAAGCGCTGTATAGCGCTGGACAAAACTGTTAAAAAAGGCATCCCCAATTTAGGTGGATGCTTTTTTATCATGAAAAGAGGGTTGTATACATATATATAGAAGTAGTAAGGTCCAACCATGAAAGGAGTCCCAAGGATGCGAAAAATTAGCCTCCTTCTTATCATCGTTTTTATCATCGCATGTTTCTTTCTTCATATTTTAGCATTATTGCGCTTAATTTCGCTTTATATCACTTCCCCGCTCCTTTTTATTGGATTATTCACACTGGTCTCTTTTATGAACAGAAAAAATAGATTTAGGGGATTTCATTAATTTTAAAGACTGGTACAAAAACGCCCATCGGTCATTCTTTTATTGTGAAATTCTTTTTTGAACGCGCATCATAAAACTATAAAAAGAGCGAACTTTTCTATCAACATGATAGAAAAATGCGCTCTTTGTGCAATGGTAGGAAAGTATAGAATGTTTCTTAGGGTTACTTCGGAACTCGGTGTATTTTTTGTCCAGCTCCAGCGCCCAGCGACTAGCAAACGGGTGCTTCCGCTTTTCTTGTTATTCAGAAAGCAGGGCTTCCATTTCGTTTAATTTTTCCTCAAAAATTTGACAAGCAGCTTCAATTGGTTGTGCAGAAGTCATATCTACGCCTGCTTTTTTCAATACTTCAATAGGATAGTCGGAGCTTCCCGCCTTCAAAAACGCTAGATAACGTTCAACAGCTGGATCTCCTTCTTCTAAAATTTGTTTCGACAATGCTGCGGCCGCGCTAAATCCTGTTGCATATTGATACACGTAATAATTATAATAAAAATGAGGGATTCTTGACCACTCTAGGCCAATTTCATCATCAATATGAATATCCTCTTCTCCAAAATATTTCTTATTTAGTTCGTAATATTCCTTCGTTAATAAATCCGCTGTTAACGCTTCTCCATTCTGATCCTTTTGATGGATAAGATGCTCAAATTCTGCAAACATCGTTTGCCTGAAAACAGTCCCACGGAAACCTTCAAGATAATGATTTAATAGATATAATTGTTCATGTTTATTCTTTGCATTCTTAATCATATACTCATTAAGAATGGACTCGTTTGTCGTGGAAGCAACTTCCGCCACAAAAATAGAATAATTTCCATATGGATATGGTTGGTTTTTACGTGTGTAATAACTATGGACACTGTGACCAAATTCATGAGCAAGTGTGAAAAGATTATTCACATTGTCCTGCCAATTCATGAGAATATATGGATTTGTTCCATAGGCCCCTGATGAATAGGCTCCACTCCGTTTTCCTTTATTCTCCATCACATCTACCCATCTATTTTCAAAACCTTCTTTTAATATGTTTGTATACTCGCTACCTAACGGGGCAAGTGCTTCTACAACGATATCCTTTGCTTCTTCATATTTCACTTCCATCTTGACTTCTTTGACAAGTGGAGTATACAAATCATACATATGAAGCTGGTCGACCTTCATAATTTTCTTACGTAACTTTACATAACGATGGAGTAAATACAAGTTTTTATTAATGGTATTCACTAGGTTATCATAAACACTTTCAGGAATATTATTTGCCGCAAGTGCTGCTTCGCGGGCAGAACTGTAATCACGGACCTTAGCAAAGAAATTGTCTTTTTTGACTGTTCCGTTTAATGTACTTGCAAATGTATTTTTAAACTGACCATACGTTTCATATACCTTTTTAAAAGCTGTTTCTCTTACTTTCCGATCCTGACTTTCAAGAAAACGAATATAGTTTCCATGGGAAATCTGGACATCTTCCCCATTTTCATCTTTAATAACAGGAAATTCTAAATCTGCATTATTCAGCATTCCGAATGTTGTACTTGCAGAGCCTAAAGCTTCAGAAGCTTGGGCAAGCATCGCTTCTTGTTCCGCCGATAAGACGTGGCCACGTTGCAAATTAATTTCCTCTAAAGCATGACGGTACACTTGTAACTCACTATTTTCTTCAACAAATTGGGCTATTTTGCTTTCGTCCATCGCTAAAATTTCTGGAACAACATAGGAAAATTCACTTGCAAAAATTGAATATAAACTTTCAGCTCGTGAATTTAATCCTTGGTAATGAGAATTTCCTGTATCTTGATCGTAGCGCATATGGGCATATGTATATAATTTCCCTAATCGTTCAGATAACTGCGATTGAAATTGCAGAACCTGATTTAGTTTGTCTGCACTTTCTGCGATGGTCCCCTTATATTGTCTTGCCTGTTTCACAAGCTCCTTGACCTCTTCGTATTCTTTTTCCCAGGCTTCATCAGTTGGGAAAATATCCTCTAAGCGCCAAGTCATCTCCTCTGCTACTTCTGACCGTTGTGGCAATGATTTAATCGTTGTTTCTTTTGTCATAACCATCCTCCTCTAAATTCACAAAATCCTCGATATGCGAAAAATCCTACAATACTATCTATTCTACCTATACAATATAAATCCCTGCAACTTTAATGATTGGTTGAATAGAGGTTATGCAATATATCTTTTTGAAATACGGCATTTTCCTTCATAATTGCTTCTTCTGCATTTTTGGGGATCTCCACTTTTTTTTCAATCACAAATAAGTCTTCTCCTATTTTCGATAAATATTCTATGGTAGTAAGCAGAGAAAAATATTCTGAAATGGTCATTTTCCAACTATATAAGTTATGAAGGTCTAACGGAAATTCGCGAATCGTAATGGAACCATTCTTTATACGTGTAAATATTTTTTGATTTACCCATTTCAATGAGAGCTTTTGTCCAACTGGTAATCCATGTAAACAATCAAGATATAAATAAAATTGCCAAACAATCGGCGGTTCATAGATGAAGTGCGCATGAGGTACAGGGATCCCACAAATTTCCGGCAAAAGGAATGGGTTATGCCCACTTGTGTAAACCTCTTTTAAAAATGGATCCTCTTGAAGATTCCCATAATAGACTTTATGTTGTAACCACGTTCTTTTTTCATTCAACCAAATTTGACTATCATAGGCGTTATCATTCATATTAAGGGATGGCTTTTTATTGTTAAGAAGGGATACCTCTTGTAACACTCCTAGTAACTTTGTGGATGTTAAGGAGATCATTTTTGAAAGCTGTAAAAATGCCTTTTTCTCAGGTAAATAACTCAAAAGGGTTAATCCAGAATGGGGGTTATGTTTGCTTAGGGAAAATTGGAAATCTGTTAATTCAAAGATTTTATTTTTTCTTTTTTTGTAAGGAGTCGTTCCGAGGACCCATATAGGCAGTATATCGAGTTTCTGATAACCTGCGTTTCTTTCTTCTAAACGCTGCCTAGGTAAGGGAGAACATTGAAATTCAATAGCATAAGTGAGGTCACCTTTCTTTACAAACAGATCAGGTCTTTGTTGGATTTCAGGGAGGTAATATTCTAAATAAACGTCAAACCCCTTTCTTTTATAATGTTGATATAAATGTTTTTTGCCTAGTAAATGTCGGGGACTTTCAGGTTCTGTCGTGAGGAAGGCGCAGTTTGCAAAGCGCTTATGGGCGAAATGAGGGATGCGGATTTTCCCAACCTTTAGGATTAAGGGTTCTTCACAAACAGGACAATAATAGTGCGAGGAAAGCTTTTGTTTCACAAAGTCCTTTGGAACATTGATCAATGATACAAGTTTTCCTTTGTCATTTAATGCCGTTAACAATTTTTTCACTCCTTTATCTTACACTATTCGCCACAAACTGATAAAATCCTTTAAAACAACAGAAAAAAACCGATTCTTTTTAGGAACCGGCTGATTTATTCAAAATATTGGTTTAGAGTAGACCATACATTTTTCTCAATAATGTTTTTACCATATTCCACCAAACGATGAATCGTTATGTTACTTTCCTTCCCATATTCAAGAAGAATACTTAGTGAATTGTTTATATCATCTTCATCAAATAGTTCTTCGGGAAATTGAACATGTAAATAATAAACGTTATTCCACGAAAACAATTGTGTTTTAATTTGTTCATCTAAGTTCTTATTTTTTGAAAGGGATAGGAGATCTTCAAAATCTCTGAATTCAAAGACGTATTCAAATTTGTGTTTTGATTTTCCATAATGATTCACTTGAAAATTCTGATCCAGCAAATCTTCTATCGCATGATCAATCGGTATCTCACCATGTTTCTCATCAGGAATCGGAAGTTCTAATTTCTGTCCATCTTTAGACAGTTGCGCCTTTGTGACGATCACTTCGAGTCCCTTATCAAGAGCTTGTATCTGGATCCAAAGTGGTCCTTCATTAAGGAATTCATCTTCTTCGTGGATTTCTTCCATCATTTCCCAAAATAATTCTTCACTTCGTTCTCGATCATACCAGATTTCTTCACGGTCAAAACCACGTTCCTCTATATCTATATAAGAAATATATAGCTTGACTGTGTTTTCATTAATGCGTTCAATCTCCAAAATCAACACTCCCTTCTATAATAGTTGGTGAAGGGATCACGATCCCGTATCGGAGATTCTTATCCTCAGAAAGAATGAGTGTATATTGTTCTCCTTGTACTTCTATTTTATGATAAGTAGCGGATAAATGGAAACAAAAGCTACCTTAAAGTTTAAAATCCTCAAATGCCTATAGTTTACCTCATGTTTTGCTTATTTTATCTAACATAGAAGAGAAAATCAAGGTCATTTTCAAAATTTTCTTTTGCCTATGGCCAAGTTTCTTGAGTTCTCACTAGATGAATTTGTTTGTTTATAAGGATGAAAAAAGGCCAGCCCATTAGTCGATGCACGACATAATAGGTTTAGCCTTTTCAAATAAGATTAATTAACCATTTTTTGCGCTTCACGAAGCTGATAAGTCCGAACCTTTCTAGGAAGGAAGCGTCTAATTTCATCTTCGTTGTATCCAACCTGAAGCCGTTTCTCATCTAAAATAATGGGACGTCTTAAAAGACCCGGATTTTTTTGAATTAATTCAAATAATTGTTGTAGGGGCAATGATTCTAAATCAACATTTAATTTTTGGAAAATCTTAGATCTTGTCGAAATAATCTCATCGGTCCCATCCTCTGTCATACGCAAGATTTCCTTAATTTCGTCTAACGTAAGAGGATCTGAAAAAATGTTTCTCTCTTTATAAGAAATATTTTGTTGCTCAAGCCAATTTCTTGCTTTTCTGCATGATGTGCAGCTAGGTGAAGTGTACAACGTTACCATAATAGAACCACACTCCTGATTAGAATTTGAATTCTTGCTTCATCTATTGAATGAATGACTATATAATGTAAAACAGTCATATGTAAGTAACAGACTTACATTGTTTTATTGATAAATAAAAGAACCTTACATATGTATTATACACCAAACTTAGCATAATGAATAGGTTCTTTTGAGTATTTTCCTATCTGTTACACAAAAAACACATTGCTGTTACAATTTGTTCCTATATTCATTCATTACCCATTATAGATTTATTTTAAACAAGAATTTCCTTTTTTTACTATCCCCGAAATCAACTGCTTCATACTTGGATAATAAAAATTTTTCCACTTATGATTAAAAACGAATTGAGGCCGGGACAAAAGAAAAGTGTTTTCACCAAAGAAAAAACCGAACTACTATAGCGCATATACCCCGCTCCGGAAAAATACTTCGCTTTCCGCGGGCGGCTGGTGAGCTTCCTCAGGCCTACAGGATGTAGGTCACGAAGGCGTTGCGCCAGGACGGCGCGTACTTAGCCTTTGATCCTGAGGTTAGCACTCCGGGATCTCGCTGATGCCTCCTCCCGCTGGAGTCTACGTATATTTCCTCCGCTAAGGCAATGCATTGTTCATCTTTGGAACTTAGCATTTTGTAAGATAGGCTCTACTTCTTTCCAACCTTATAATCAACATTTTCTGTATAAGTATTCCCGGCATTCCATAATAAGAATTCATTGATTCCTTCATCATAAAGGGCTCTGATTTGGTCTTCCACTTGCTTTTTACCATATACTTGATAATTTCCAGAACCTAAATAAGAAGCTGTAAAATCTTGGAGCCACGGACGTGATATGGGGGCATTTTCCAATTCTCCAAGTTTGGCGTTTTCTACTTTTGCATATTCTTTAACAAGCTTATATGGTTCTAAATCAGGTTTTGCAATCCCAAAATAAGAAGTCCAATGACTTGGATAAATCATGGAAGAAATCACATCAACATTTTCAGATATCTTATGAAAGTTTTGCCCAATTCCTGGTGCTTCAGGTAGTGTAGCCGTGTAACCAAATATATCCACAGATACTTTTACATTATATGGCGCTAGTTTTTCTTTCGCATAGGCAACAAAATCTGTTACGGCCTTGACCCTTTTCTGAATATTATCTTCATCCGCATCAGCGTAATCGCCCATACTATAGGTTAACGATCCATCTCTATTTTCAAAGCCTTCGGGGAAACGAACATAATCAAATTGAATTTCTTGAAACCCTAATTTTGCTGCTTCAATCGCAATATTAACATTGTAATCCCATACCTCTTTCATAAATGGATTAACAAAGGACTCCCCTCTCCCATTCGTCCATACCTTGCTCCCTTCTTTAAAAGAAAGCTCTGGTTTTTCTTTCGACAATTTGGAATCCTTAAAAACAACAATTCTAGCAATTGGATAAATCTGCTTTTTCTCCAAGGTATCCATCATTTTTTGAGGATCTGTTATGTAATCTTGTGAGATATCCGCGTATGGGGAATCCTTTGGCAATTTATATGTAATATCTCCCCAATCGTCTTTTATATCAATCACCATGGCATTCAGATCTGTCGAATCAATCATATCAACTAATTGATCAAAACGGGCTCCTCCAGCTGAATGACCAGTAAGATAAACACCTCTCACAGCATCTGGATATTCAAACTTTCTCCCAGAATCATATACAAATCTCGGCATCACATCTGGGAGTACTTTACGATCAACGGCTAATTCCCTTACCTTCAAAGGCTGCGTTGAAATTTCTGTTTCTGCGGAAACTCTAATGAAAGCCACACAAAATAATGCAGCTGCAATTGCCGCAACCATCGAGCCCTTCTTCCAATTCACTACTAACCTCTCCCTTTTAAAAAAATGTCTATTTTTATTATTTCTTGTTAATTTATGTCTTTTTCATTCTAACAATATTTTTAGCTTAATTAAACATCTTTTCCATTTTCATCCTTCTTGGTAAACAGTTTGGTTCTTTATACCTTGCTTGATTGTGCCACTATGAGCAGGTATAATGAGGTAATAATGATCATATATGGTTCCTTTATACCTCAATTGGTTTAAGGTAAAACATTGCTTGTAAAATGGAAAACCCATTCTCTTCATATAATGGGGCTAGTTGCTTAAGGAGGATTTCTAGATGAAAACAATTTTCTCGGGTATTCAACCGAGTGGCGTCATTACCCTTGGTAATTATATTGGCGCAATTAGACAGTTTATTGAGCTTCAAAATGATTATGATTGCTATTTTTGTGTAGTAGACCAACATGCCATTACAGTTCCCCAAGATCGTTTAAAATTAAGAAAAAACATTCGATCTTTGGCTGCCTTATATATCGCTGCTGGTTTAGATCCTCAAAAAGCCACTTTATTTGTTCAATCAGAGGTACCTGCTCACTCCCAAGCAGCATGGATGTTACAATGTATAGCTTATATTGGTGAATTAGAACGAATGACTCAATTTAAAGATAAATCGGCAGGTAAAGATGCTGTCTCTGCTGGACTATTAACGTATCCACCTTTAATGGCAGCTGATATTTTATTATATGGCACCGATTTAGTCCCTGTTGGCGAGGATCAAAAGCAACATTTAGAGTTAACGAGAGATTTAGCCGAGAGATTTAATAACCGTTATAATGACATATTCACCATTCCGGAAGTACGGATTCCTAAAGTAGGTGCAAGGGTGATGTCTTTACAGGACCCTACTAAAAAGATGAGTAAATCAGATACCAATCAACGTGCTTTCATTACAATGCTAGATGAACCTAAGCAAATCGAAAAGAAAATAAAAAGTGCTGTCACAGATTCAGATGGAATCGTTCAATTTGATCAGAAAAATAAACCTGGAGTATCGAATTTACTCTCCATTTATTCTATCCTGGGAAATAAAAGTATAAAAGAACTTGAAGAAATGTATGTTGGAAAAGGATATGGAGATTTTAAAACTGATTTAGCTGAGGTTGTATTAAATTATATTACTCCTATTCAAGAGCGTTTTTATCAATTAGTGGAGTCAAAAGAATTGGATGATATTTTAGATGAAGGTGCAGCAAAAGCTGCGGCAAAAGCAAATAAAATGGTTAAAAAGATGGAAAATGCTATGGGCTTGGGAAGAAAAAGAAAATAACTTGTTTTTCACAAACAATAAGGCGCTGTTCTATGAAATAAACTTAGTCATTGGAGGCTAAGCAGCCTGTCAATGTGCTAAGCTAGTTTAGACAGTCGCCTTATTTTCTTTTTAATTGACTTTAGAGTCACATTCCATTTCCCAAAGCTTTTCAAAGAAAGGCTGTCCCTTAATCATATTTTCGCAAAGCATAAGATGTTTGTTGGACCAACCAATCTTTGTTTCTTCATAGAGACATTCCCAAACTTCCTCAAACGGCATGGTTTGAATGTCATGATACCGATGCGGGGCCCACTCAGTGTACCAATATCTTATTTCTGAGGTGTTTTTGGAGGCATAGAGCTGATCAAGGGCCATAAATAGCAGATGCTTTAATTGGCGTTCTTTTCTAGTCAATCCATACATTAATTTAGGATCTGGTGCTAAAATATGATGTTCCTTCTTCCTCTCACTTTGCTTCCATTTATACTGTGCTTTTTTGGTTTGTGCTGTCATTTCATAAACGAGTTGTTCTTGACGAGGAATAAGCCTGCTTTTTCTTAAAGGGATATTATAACCAAGTGTATCAACCGCCATGATCCCCTTCCCGTCAGTTACGACAAAACAATTCTCTAATTGTACTCGTTCATGATTTTTTCTTAAATAGGCTTTTTTGTAAACGTCATTCATTAATTGTTGTGGAAGTTCCGCCATATTATTTTCAATGTAATGAAAGAGAGCGGTATCTATTAGTAATAAAGGTACCTGATCTAAAAGCTCGATCACGTCTTCCCCTCTCCTCCATTCATGAAATTGGCAAACATTATAACCGTTCTCTTCCCCCTCGAACCAATTCACCCATACATCATGAAGATATAGCATTTTAATCCCTCACTTCATTACTATTTGTCAATCAGTATAGGCAGGCGAGAGTAAATTTATTCCTTTGGAATAGAATCATCCATTTTTCTATCTATATCGAATAGAGCATAGGTTATCAAGGAAATCCCTAAAGGAAGTAAATAACTTTCTGGCCGTCTTACCACAAAACTTATATACTCAATCCAAGTATTTCCCATCACGATCAAATTTAAATAGCCAATTAAACTAACTCCACCGGAAACAGCTAAACAAAACCCCGTTAAAAAAAGGATAACTCGAAATATCATTGATTGGCACTTCCCGTATTTTTATGGTAATCAGGATATTGTGTGCTAATGCCATTTGCCAACTTGTCCCAACTTATATATATGCAATTGAAAAGGGGGGTATTCCTTTCTACGAAGTTATAAAGGAATTGTTTTTTAGCATTTCATTAGAGGAAATGGAAAATGTGTCCTTCATAGTGATCTTATTGTTACGAATATACCCTCTTGCAATTTCGTAACCGATCGCATATCCCATCATATTGGGGATTCCCTTTCTACCACCGAATAATAAGTGATCGTGCTTAGAATCATTTCTTTTAATCTGAAAGGATGGTATATAGTATTTCTCCATCATTTCTTTCAATTTGTCTTTTGAAAATGCCTCTGTCCAAAAAGCAGTATGTTTTTTCCCGCAGCTATTTAATACCGCCGTTTCTGCTAGCCCCTCAAATAAAATGGAATCTAATAAAGTATACTCATTTGTTTCCTTTTTATATGTCGACATTCTAGCTGTGTGATGATATTCATGAACAAACAATGCCTCCAATTGTTCATCACTTAAACCTGCAGATATAAAAAGAAAAATAGCGTCAGAAAAGGATAAACCCGCACGTCCCCGAAGTTGCCTCATAAAAAAGTGATGATTTTGATTAATTGGAAATAAATATATGTTTACAGAAGGACCTCCCCATTTTTTCTTATATTTTTGATAAATAACCTCTACTCGTTCCCAAACCTTTTCTTGTTTGAGCTGGTTAAATAAGCGTAAACTTCTTTTTGATGGCTCATACATACCAAATCTTAATAAATATTGATAGAAATCGTGTTCATCTGTAATTTCAGGCCTTGCTAACTTGCCCATCCTCCATGGTTGTTCAAAATATTTCTCGCCCCATTGATCTGTTTCGATTACCCCAATGTCTATTCCCCCCTTAAAATACATCGTAATGCAGAATAAAACTTACTACATTTTATTAAACAAAAAAATAAGGGTGAATAAAAAAACACGACCACAAGGCCGTGTTTTTTTATTCATATTTTTTAAAAGCTAAGGTTGCATTATGTCCACCAAAACCAAGGGAGTTACTAATAGCAGCCGTGATGTTGGCTGAACGTGATTCGTTCGGTACATAGTCTAAATCACATTCTGGATCAGGTGTTTCATAATTGATTGTTGGGGGAAGGATACCTTCTTTAATCGCCATGACAGTGAAAATCGCTTCTACCCCACCTGCAGCTCCTAGGAGATGACCTGTCATCGATTTGGTAGAGCTAATGGCTAACTGATGAGCATGATCACCAAAAACGGTCTTTACGGCCATGGTTTCAAATTTATCATTATAGTCTGTGCTTGTCCCATGCGCATTGATGTATTGTATATCCTCTGGCTTTAATTCACCATCTTGGATGGCCATTTCCATAGATCTTGCTCCACCTTCACCACCCGGTGCAGGAGCAGTGATATGATAAGCATCACCAGTCGATCCATACCCTACAATTTCAGCATAGATTTTCGCACCACGGTTTAAAGCTTGTTCCAACTCTTCCAAAATCACAATTCCCGCACCTTCTCCAATGACAAAACCATCGCGATTTAAATCAAATGGTCTACTTGCTGTGTTTGGATCAGGATTGGTCGTCAATGCTGTGTTTGCACAGAATCCAGCATAAGACATCCGAGTAATCGGAGCTTCTGCACCGCCAGCGATCATGGCATCTGCATCACCTCTTTGAATGGCTTTAAAAGCATCGCCTATCGAGTTTGTGCCTGTTGCACAAGCTGTTACAGTACATGAGTTAACCCCTTTTGCACCAAGATAAATAGACACTTGGCCAGTCGCCATATCCGGAATCATCATCGGTACAAAAAATGGACTTACACGGCGATAACCTCTTTTTTGGAATGTTTCAAATTGAGTTTCCAATGTTTCTAATCCGCCAATTCCAGAACCTATCCAAACGCCTACTCGATCTGCATTCGTTTCATCAATCTTTAATTGCGCATCTTCCACCGCCATCATCGCGGATGCTAATGCATAATGAGTAAATCGGTCCATTTTACGGGCTTCTTTTCTCTCGATATATTTTTCAATATTGAAGTCTTTTACCTCTGCCGCTACCTTCGCAGAAAACTGTTCTGGGTCCAATCTCGTTAAGGGACCCACACCCGACTTTCCAGAAACAATATTTTCCCATGCTGTCTTTGCATCATTTCCTACAGGAGAAACAGCGCCTACTCCCGTTACTACAACTCTTCTTTTCAATTTTTCCAGCTCCTTTATTAAAAAAAGAAGTATAATTTCTTGTTATTTGTCTAGCTCCGGCTCCTAGCGACTAGCAAATTTACACCTTCTTCCTACGATAAGTCAACATCGGTTCGTCCTTCGTCCTCACCGTGTTTCCTTTATCTCAGGCCAACAGAACGTTGGTCACAAAGGGGTTGCGACGTACAAGGATGTACTAGTGCAGACGAAGCGACAGGACGTCGCGATTGAGTCTGCCACCAGGACGGCGCGTATTTAGCCTTTGAACCTTATTCTCCAAATTTGTACGTCGCTGGACAGTCGCCTTCCACTTTTCTTGTTATTTTCCCCATTTCATGGCGATGGCACCCCAAGTGAGGCCTCCGCCAAAGCCTACCATGACGACGATGTCACCATCTTTAATCTTTCCAGATTCTAAATCATCATACAAAGATAGTGGAATCGAGGCAGATGAGGTATTCCCATATTTATGAATGCTTTTTGACATTTTTTCTTCTGGCAATTCCAGACGTTCCCTAGATGATTCCATAATACGAATATTGGCCTGATGAGGAATTAAGAAATCTACATCATCCTTCGTAAGCCCTGCTTTCTCGATCACGTTGACGGAAGCATCTCCCATTTTGCGCACAGCAAACTTGAAAACTTCCCGACCATTCATCGTGATATATTGATCTTGATACAAATATTTGCCCCCAGATCCATCAGAACCTAATTCAAAGGATAGAATTCCTTTGTCTTCGGCGACAGGGCCAATAACCACTGCACCAGCTCCATCACCAAATAACACCGCCGTATTGCGATCATTCCAATCTGTAATTTTCGATAACTTCTCCGCGCCTACTACTAATATATTTTTATATGAACCTGTTTCGATAAACTGCTTTGCAGTAATCATACCATACATGAACCCCGCACACGCAGCACTTAGATCCATAGCTGCAGCGTTTTTACATCCCAGTCTGTCTTGTAGTATACAGGAGACTGTCGGAAAGGGTCGATCTGGTGTGACGGTTGCAACCATAACCATATCGATCTCCTCTGGTAACACTCCTGCATCATCTAAAGCTTGCTTTGCAGCTTCATAGGCCATATCCGAGGTGTTTATATCATCTGAGGCGATCCTTCTCTCTTCAATTCCTGTACGAGTACGAATCCATTCATCAGATGTATCCATCATTTGCTCTAAATCCTTATTTGTTAATACTTTCTCAGGAACATACTTACCAATCCCAATTACTCCAGCGCCCATGCAGCGACCCCACTTTCTAAAATAAACGTTATTATCATATATTAGGACTTGGTGCTAAGTATACCATTATACATTTTTGTTGTAAATTGCCTTAATGTTTTCGTGAGATCACTCCTATTCTTTCCAGTTTACCTCCCTTTAATCTATAGAATTTGGACTGAACTTAGATATTTTCGTTGCTCGTTTGAATTTCCCTCTTTTTCCTTTAAAATTTTAACATCAAAGCCTAACAACCATCTGCTTTAACCTTCTCTGCTAAATGATGAATCACACTTCCTATTTCTCCCCCCTCAGTATTTTTGATCCATTCACTATAATTGTTAAGTCTGAAATAAATATCTTCATTTCCCATCGTAATATGGTATTCCAGCACTTCCCCACCCATTTTTATTCTCTCTTCCTTTATTTTCTCTATTGCTTGAGAAAAAGTCGAGTAAGATCGCTGCATGCAAGAAGGTTGAATAAGTACAATCGGCGTTTGAATCTGCATCGAATTCTGTTCTTTTAAAATAGAAAGCAACAAATCATGTACTTCTGTTTTCTGTTGTGAATAAAAGTCGACTAAAGGGACAATGATCATTAAAACCTTTTCGTCGAAAATATTTTTCTCCTCATGTAAATGGGCATATTGTAAATGGGCATTTCTGCCGATAAATAGCCATCTTTCTTCCTGCTCACTTGTTTGCCATTGAATAAAATCCTTTGCGTACACTTGGTAATCTTGTTCCAATAATTGTTCACAAATCATAAAACCATATCGTTGCCGGGCTCCTAAAACAATGGCAGATTTCATCGTATTCATCCCCCTATTTTTACTGTTATTATTAGACTATGCATGATGTTTCCTTTTTTAATCCCTGCAATCACAATCCAGCAAATGAAAATGTAAAGAAAGTAAGAGCGATCGTTATGAAAAGTATCACTTTATAAATTTTTATCCATATGGTATGATTGCAGTATTCGGTTATCATCTAACTTCTTAATAAAATAGAATATTTTCGGGGGATTTAATATGAAATTCGTAATGACCTTTGTATGGGCCTTCATTCTTGGACATGTTGTAAGCTATGTTATTTCATCTATGAACAGTATTCCATATAGCTTTGGAACTGCGTCCATTTTTGGCGTGGTGATCTTTGTTTTGGTTTCCTTGATTGGAACTGTATCGATTTCACCACAGCCCACTAACGAACGTTAAAAAAACTCGCCGCTTTGGCGAGTTTTTTGTTGAGCTTTAATGCAGGATGGTTATTTGGTCGTCTTGTACTTCAATCTTCAACGTGGTAAAAGGGTGGACATGTCCGGCAATAATTTCTTTTGCCAGTTTCGTTTCAATATGACTTTGCATATATCTCTTTAGCGGACGGGCACCATATATTGGATCGTATGCCGCTTGAGCAATAAAACGTTTTGCGTCTTCTGATATTTCTAGTTGGATATTTTGTTCGCTTAAACGTTGCCGTAATTCATTCAATAGTTTTCCGACAATCCCTACAATATTATTTAATGTGAGTGGTTTGAACAAAATGATATCGTCTATTCTATTGAGAAATTCTGGGCGGAACGCCGTACGCAGTTGTCCCAATACAAGCTCTTTTGTTTTTTCGTCAATCTCTTCTTGGTCCCCTTCTCGTTCCAATAGGTGCGCGGAACCAATATTTGAGGTCATAATGATGACCGTATTTTTGAAATCCACTCGTCTTCCTTGGGAATCGGTAATCCGTCCATCATCCAATACTTGTAATAAAATATTAAAAACTTCAGGATGGGCCTTTTCAATTTCATCTAATAAAATAACAGAATAGGGTTTTCTGCGGACTGCCTCCGTCAGTTGTCCCCCTTCTTCATAACCAACATAACCAGGTGGTGCCCCGATTAAGCGTGAGACTGCGTGTTTTTCCATATACTCTGACATATCGATGCGGATCATATGCTCTTCACTATCAAATAAAGTTTCCGCAAGAGCCTTTGCCAATTCAGTTTTTCCCACCCCTGTTGGTCCTAGGAAGATAAATGAACCTATTGGTCGATTCGGATCTTTGATCCCTGCTCTTGCTCGTAGTACGGCGTTACTCACGAGTTCCACTGCATCGTCCTGTCCGATTACACGCTTATGCAAAATAGAGTCTAACTTTAATAATTTTTCCCTTTCCCCTTCAACCAATTTCATAACAGGAATTCCTGTCCAACGTGAAACAATTTCGGCAATTTCGTCCTCCGTAACCTCTTCTTTCACAAGGCGATTTTCATCTTCCTGATGAGCAATGACTCTCTCTTCCATTGCTTGCAATTCTTTTTCAATGGCTGGAATTTTTCCATGGCGGAGTTCTGCCGCACGATTGAGATCATATTGATTTTCGGCGTCTTCTAACTCTCGGCGAAATTTCTCCAATTCCTCTCTTTTTCCCTGAAGTTGTAAGATTTCATCTTTTTCAGATTGCCATTTTGCTTTCATTTCATCTGCTTTTTCTTTTAGATCTGCTAGTTCTTTCTGAAGGATCTCTAGACGTTCTTTACTTGCCTCATCCTCTTCTTTCTGAAGGGCCGCCTCTTCAATTTCCAATTGCATCACTCTTCTCGTTACCTCGTCAAGCTCGGTGGGCATTGAATCAATTTCCACCCGAATATTGGCACATGCTTCATCAACAAGATCAATCGCTTTATCTGGCAGAAACCGGTCCGTTATATAACGATCAGATAAAGTCGTTGCCGCTACTAAAGCTCGGTCATGAATATTGACCCCATGGTGAATTTCAAACCGCTCTTTAAGTCCTCTTAATATGGAAATGGTGTCTTCCACGGTTGGCTCAGAGACTAACACCTTTTGAAAACGCCGCTCTAAAGCCGCATCTTTTTCAATGTGGAGACGATATTCATCTAAAGTAGTCGCACCAATACAATGTAGTTCTCCTCGTGCTAGCATCGGTTTCAGCATATTGCCAGCATCCATCGCACCTTCCGTTTTTCCTGCCCCGACAATGGTATGAATCTCATCTATAAATAGCAGGATTTTCCCTTCACTTTTCTTCACTTCTTGGAGCACAGCCTTTAAGCGTTCTTCAAACTCACCACGAAATTTTGCACCTGCAATTAAGGAACCTATGTCCAATGAAAAAATCGTTTTATCCTTTAATCCTTCTGGCACATCTTTTCTAACAATCCGTTGTGCCAATCCTTCAACAATAGCCGTTTTCCCAACGCCCGGTTCCCCAATTAAAACAGGGTTATTTTTTGTTTTTCTTGATAAGATGCGTACAACATTGCGAATTTCCTGGTCACGGCCAATAACAGGGTCATGCTTCCCTTCCTTCACTTCGGAAACAAGATCTCTACCGTACTTCTTCAATACTTCATAAGTTGCTTCAGGGTTTTGTGACGTCACATGCTGTCCTCCTCTAATCCGGTCAATTTCATTTTTCAGATTTTTTTCTGTAATGCCTTTTTGAGATAAAAATCTAGATAATTGATTGTTAGATAATTTCATTAAAGCTAAGGCAATATGCTCGACAGATATATACTCATCTTCCAATTTTTCCTTTGCTTTTTCTGCTTCTCGTAACAGACTCTGTAAATCAGAACTAAGGTATTGTCCTCCTTTAATACCTTCCCCTGTTACCTGGGGTTTTGTAGCCATGTACCGATCAAGTTGTTGTTGAATTTCACTTTTTGCTACTCCTAAGCCTTCATATAAACGAGCCAGCAAACTATCACTTTTTTCTAACAAGACATACCATAGATGAATCACATCCAATTCAGGATGACTTTCCTTCACGGCTTTTTGCTGTGCCTCAACAAAGCCTTCTTGCATCGTCATCGTCATGTTGCTTAGATCCATTTGCTCACATCCTATCACTCGTTTACTCTAAGTTTCTTGTGCTTTTCTTCACTTACGAAAAACAGCGGAAGGCTTCCAAAAGGAGCTTTCCGCCATTCGATCATTGACTAGGGTATTACTAGTCTTCTGTTAACAAATTCCCTATTCTAACCTTTTTAAACGTGACAATTCAGGATATGCCCAAAGCGATTTTTGCATAACGTGACATTTTATCCTTAGACCAAGGTGGACTCCAAACGATATCAACATCGACTTCTTTTACCTCAGGTATATCTACAAGAGCCGCATTTACCTGATCGACAATCACAGGTGCCAGCGGGCATCCCATTGAGGTTAATGTCATCGTCACTTTTGTCAATCCATTTTCATCCATATCAACGTCATAAACCAAGCCTAGATTCACAATATCGATTCCAAGTTCTGGGTCAATGACTTGTTCCAACGCACCCATGATATTTTCTTTCAAAGCTTCATCCATGCTTTTTTCCTCCTTTTAGAACTGTCTCCTTTATTCTATCATACCAAAACCGTGGGAAAATCAAACTAAAATGATCCCGTTATTTAAGACAATTGTCTATATTTTTACAGCCGAATTATGTTGAGGAAATAAATGATTTTCAAACCAATCAACTGTTTTTAAAAGGGCCTCTCGACTGACCTTATGACCTGCTTTCGCATCTACAATAAATTGTAAATTGGCAGGTACTTTTGTATATGCCTCTTTACTTTTCTCATAAAAATCAAAAGTTGGCTGAAATGGCACAATCGGATCCTGCTTTCCGTGCCAGATTAACAAGGGCCGTTGTGCTAATTTTTCAGGATTCATGCTTAAATCAAAAGGCTTTAAAGATGCATATTCATGCTCTAACTCCTGATCTGAAAAAGGAAGTTTTACTCCTGCTTCTTTTAGTTGTCTAATTTGGCCTCTTGCTAATTTCTCGTAACTCGGGCTACCCATTAAGGAGACAGCTGCTTTAATCCATTTATATTGTGTAAGGGCCCCAAAAGTAATAATACCGCCCATAGAGGTACCAACAAGTCCGATTTTCTCAGGTTTAGCTAGCTCTCTGTTAACGAATTCGTTTTTCAAAACTTCCAATTCAGAGATCGTCTGAACAACCATCCTCCAAAATTGGAACATCAATTCTTTGTTGCTTTGCCCATTACTTCTTTCACCGTGAAGATGAACATCCGGTAATACTACTCGAAATCCCTTTTCTGCCAATAAATAAGCAAAGTGAAGATTATGTTCCTTCGCAGACGTAAACCCATGAATAAAAAACACCATTGGCTGTGCAAGATCACGATATTCATCTTTTATAACATGAAGAAATGGGATATCTTTTAATTTTTCATTATGAATCTCAATCATGCTGGCTCCCCTTTACAAAATTGACTTTCAAATATCTTCATCTTATCACTAGAAAGAAAAAGTGCCAAATGTGGCAGTTTTTTATATGCTTTTTCCAGTTAGTGATTGTACTTTTCACATAAAATCGGTAAACTTAAGGCAATGAACGACGGCTTTATTATATTTTATCCATAGGAGTGATTCGGGATGACGGTTAAATTATTTGCAGACAGTGCGTCTGATTTGCCATTATCATATTTTCAAGAGCATGACATTCAATTAATCCCTCTCCAAGTTCATTTAGATAACAAAAATTATTTAGATTTGGAAACCATAACACCTAAAGAGATATACAAAGAAATTCGAGCAGGGAAAATGCCAAAAACATCTCAAGCCTCCCCTCAATTATTTCAGGAATTATTCACTAATTTAGCGGAACAAGGTCAGAAAGGTTTGTATATTGCGTTTTCCTCTGAGTTATCGGGCACGTATCAAACGGCTGTTATGATCCGGGACCAAGTGAAAGAAGAATACCCAGAATTAGAATTAACGATTATTGATAGCAAATGTGCATCCATCGGTTATGGATTATGCGTAAAAACAGCAGTTGAAAAATTAAAAGCTGGTGCAACAATAGAAGAAATCATTGCTGACGTTGAATTTCATTGTCAACATATGGAACATTTATTTACTGTTGAGGATTTAGATTTTTTGGCAAGAGGCGGCCGACTGTCTAAGGCTTCAGCTTTTTTAGGTGGATTATTAAATATTAAACCCCTTCTTCATGTGGAGGATGGGAAACTCGTGCCGATCGAAAAAATTCGTGGAAAGAAAAAATTACTGAAGCGAATGTTAGATGTGATGGAGGAACGCGGCGTCAATCTGCAAAATCAGACGATTGGTATAAGCCATGGAGATGATGAGGAACTCGCACTAGAAATGAAAAAAATGATTGAAGAACGATTTGGCACCAAAAAATTCTATATTAATATTATTGGTGCTGTGATTGCCTCTCATGCTGGCCCCAGTACACTGGCGATCTTTTTCCTAAACAGTGAACAAGCATAATATCTCCATTTAACAGGAAAACTAAACATCATTTCCACATGAAAGGAGATTGGTAAAATGCGTTACAACACTTCAGATAACGACAAAAAGGCTAGGGATAACCAAGCTACTCAAGAAGCTAAAAATGAATTACGTGAAAGAAATCGCAAAGCCGGAAAAAATCAATATTCAAAGAAAACAGATCATCTGTAAACATTGGGGAGCATACCGCTCCTCATTTTTTAATAATATGCAGGTTGTTCCCCCTTGCTTAATCAACTATAATAAGAGGAAGTATATTTTCGGGAGGGAAAAAGATGGCAAAAGAAAATTCATTTGATATTGTTTCAAAAGTTGATTTATCAGAAGTGACGAACGCGATTAATATTGCCATGAAGGAAATTCAAAATAGATATGATTTTAAGGGGAGTAAAAGTGAAATTAGCCTACAAAATGATGAACTTGTTCTCATTTCCGATGATGAATTTAAAATGAAACAACTAAAAGATGTATTACTCAGTAAACTAATCAAAAGAGAAGTGGCGATTAAAAATCTGGACTATGGCAAGTTAGAAAGTGCCTTTGGTGGAACGGTTCGCCAAAGAGCGAAAATCGTCCAAGGAATTGATAAAGAAAATGCAAAAAAAATCAATACACTCATTAAGCAAAGTGGTATAAAAGTTAAAAGCCAAACTCAAGATGAACAAATCCGCGTAACAGGTAAAAATCGTGATGATCTTCAACAAGTCATTCATCTTATCAAAGAGGCCGATCTACCGATTGATGTTCAATTTGTCAATTATCGATAATCTGCATTCATACATAGAGAGAATCATAAAAACACCGAACAGAGAAGCTCAGTTCGGTGTTTTAATACGTCCGTTTGCTTTTAATCAATCGGCTTGTTCTTTCCTCTCCGCCATGCAATATACATAAATAGGCCGAACAGGGCAAACACAATAAAAATGGAAAGGATAAACAGAATATTATATCCACTCTTTTCCATCAATTTATAGATCTCCGCTTGATCTCGATCAATCACAAGCTGATATTCCCCATCTGCACTTCTCACAAGATCATTGTTTAATAAACCTCTTAACTCTTTTTCGTCCTCTAATTGCTCCTTAGATAGGCGAACGGCTTGATCTTTCGTCGTATTATTTACGGCAATGACCAGCGTATCTGCTTTGTATTGTCTCTGGTAGACGACCATCCCATCTTTCTCATACAGGAGTTTGATTGTACCCCTTGTTAAAGCTGGTTGTTCCTTACGAATCTGACCTAACTTTGAAATATAATCACTTAATTCCTTATCCGCCCGAAAATTCATTAAAGGAATATTTTCAGGCAATTCTTTACCATCTACCGCTGTTTCCGTCGCATAATAGACCATTGGCATTTCTGGTTGGGTATATAAAAATGCTAAAGCCTGTTTCCACCCAGTAATAGGATAGGTCCCTTTCTCAAGCATTTCCGTTGTAAATCTAGGTGTATATTGATTATCAAAAAAAGCAATTCTTCGAGAAAATTTCTTTTCATTTTTTTCCCATAGATCAAATAGAGGTTGAAAAGATTGATTCGGTTCGGAAAGTTCTTCTCTCAATAACCGATTTAGAGGAACATTTACCATACTATCAAATCCAAGTTGATCATAAGCCTCTAATTCGGTTTGATCTAAGTCCTTTTCAAATCCTGTAATAAATATATCTGGTTTTGCTTTCTTGACTTCTGAAATAAAGTGCTCCCAATAAGCCGGAGTTAATTCTTTAAGATGATTCATCTGAATCCCATCTACCCCGACATCAATCCAAGAAAGAGTCGCCGATAAAAGAACTTCCTCTAAATTCGGGTATTCCTCTGGAGACATCACAGGTATTTCAAGGATCATTTTCATTTTTCGTTTGTGTACTTCATCTACAAGTTGTTTAAACTCCTCTATCGTGCCAAAATGGGGCTCAGGTTGTGTATAATCCTTTACCCACTCCCCATGAAATCCCCCTTCTTCGTTAGCAAAAATAGAAGAAAGTTGCACAACAGTGAAATTCATCTCTTTTATGTAATCAAGCTGATCTATAATCCCCTGGAAATCACCACCCTGGTAGCGTAATGGATCTTGGACATTTACGTCAAAGTCATTATCCACATCCCCATCTGAGAAGCGATCAACCATAAGGGAATAAATCATTTCATCTTGCCAATCCTGTCCGTTGATTCCTTCTGCACCCACTGTGATAGGAACTAAAAGAAATAATGGACTCAATAATATTGTAATCATGAATTTTTTTAACAAAATCAATACCTCCAAGAAAAAAACCGCACACATGCGGTTTTACGATGCAAACCAATTCCAGCCTAGTGGAAGCCTTGCACCAAGATAAAAAGTGACAATAAATGCAATAATAAGAATGGTCCAGAACACCCCTGTTTTTTTACCTAACTTCGTTCGAATTAAAACCATTTCCATCATCGCGATCACAACGACACCAAAAAGAAATTTTACTCCGTAAAGAGCTGGGTCAGTACTACCCCATTTTGAAAAGAGCAGCACTCCTGTCGTGATAATCAATAAATAAAAAACACGTAAGATCATTTGCACGATCGTCATCGCTTTTTCTTTGCCACTTTTATGTAGAGCGACAGCAACAATAAATAAAATAATAGCAATCACCCACGTTGTAATATGGGCATCCGTACGATCAAACATTCATTTTCCTCCTTTCAAAGTACTAGCAGATTAACAATTTGGTTTCATATTATCATATATAGGCTAAAAACCACAGGATTAACCATTTATTTCACAATATTGTACATTTTACCTATTCATTACCTTTCACTTGCGGATAGTTTCTTCTTATTACGACCATAAGTAAGCATGCGCCAAAGTTTTTCTACAGGACCTTGCTTAAATTTAGATAACCATATTTCCGCAAAAATAACTTGTAAAACAAAAATACCAATCGCTAACCATGTGCCACCGGCTACAGATATCTTTCCGTATAAGCCTAAACCATATGAATAAAAAATCAATGTACCAATAATAGATTGGCTTAAATAAATTGTGATCGACATTCTTCCCGTGTTTGCCAGGGGTTTTAATAATTTTGCCATAAACGGACTAGACATCAACAGAACGATAAGAGCAATATAAGCGACACTTAATAATGGACCACCAATCATATCTTGTATATATTGATTGCTGATTGTTTGACCAAATGCAATTGGGAGGATCTTTCCAGCCAAACCAAGTAATAAAAACACAAAAAATAATACGGTCCATAATACCTTATGACGATTCGCTTTTTCTAGCCATTTTAATTTTGCTGCTCCTGCTCCAACCATCATAAAAGGGAGGATCATGAAAATAATCATAATAAAGCTAGCCGGTCCATTCGTCATATACCAATCTAGTACACGCCTTTGTGTGACTTCCCAAAACGTGCCATTTGCATAGACGTCGGCGGAAAGTTGAAGATTCATAATATCCGTAAAATCTCCAAGAGTAGATGTATCGATGAAAGAAACCATGATTAAGATAAAACTCATAAATAATTGTGGGAGTATGTATACAGCAACCCCTATAGACAGTAGGAGCGGACCAGATAACCTAAGCATAGGTAATAATAGTAATCCCATTAAAGCATATATGATGAGAATGTCCCCATGCCAAATAAGAAAGGCATGAATGATTCCAAACATCAGTAGGACAAGGAGCCTGCGAACACTGACCTTCCAAAATGAAGTTTCTTTTGAACGAAAGCGATCCCTCATTAGCACCATTCCATAGCCAAACATCATAGCAAATATTGGATAAAAGCTCGCTTGAACCAAAATATCAATCCACATGTAAGATGTTAAATCATCATACTGCCACCATTCATACGGATTATAATAACTGAATGGTGAATGAAAACTCAGCATATTGACAATAAAAATCCCTAGTAAGGAAAAACCTCTTAAACTATCAAGAGAGTGCAAACGATCTCTTGATAAAGTGGGACCTAATGAATATTCCATAACTTAATACTCTCCCCCATCTCCTTTTCTTGCATCCTATTTATTCTAACCTTTCCGCGCTTAAAAGCACAATTCCTTTTCCTTTTTCATAAGATAAATTGTTACAATATCGCGAATTAAAATTTTCCCCAATCATAACACATAACAAAGGAGTGAACGGTAATGCCTGGTTTTGTCGGAGCCGTTCAAATCATTACGCTTAGTAGCTCTGGGACTTTTAACGTTGGGGATGTTTTTCAACTACACCCTGTTTCCTCATCTAAAGTATTTGCAGGTGCTGGATCATTTAATACAGGCGATCAAATCGCTGTCACGAATCATTATTCCGCTACAAATACGTATGATAGCGACACACTAGATCAGGGTATTATGTTTACACTTTAAAGCTTTTCATTGGGAGAGAACTTTATGACGATTCACATTCAACAATCCATTCATATTCAAACGATCAGAATTGGCGCCCTTACCAATTCCTCGGTTCTGCAAATTGGGACAGCCGGTGTGATTACTCCTTCCTCTCATTTGTACAATACAGGAGGTTTTAAAGGTCCTGCACCATCTATTGCAATAACTGGTGAAGCAGGTGAAGCTGGGTCAGAAGTAAGTCTTGTTCCCTTAGGTTAATGAATACTCTGTTTGAAGGTGGTGCAATATGGATCCTTATTACTTCCAACAACTTTATGAACAGGTCCAACACCAGCAAAAACAACTAGAATATCTAAAAACATCCCTTGATAAATTAAATACTGAGCTTAGCCAACTGAAAGAAAAACCATCCATTGTTGTGGAAAAATTAGACTATAAATTTGATCAATTAAAAGTCGAAACATTGGAAGGGACATTAAATATTGGATTAAATCCATCAGACCTTGAAGGTATCGAAGATATGTCTCTGCCCCCCAAGCGACATAGTGATCATATGCAATTAAAGGAACAGCTCCTTAAAAGGGTGAATCAATACCTAGATGAGAACGTGGACTCTGTTGTAGAAGAAACCGAAAAAAAGCTTAATAAAAAATTGGATATCCAGTATAGAAATCTGATTAAAGAGGATATCCAAAAACAATTACCCGCAAGAGTTGACCATTATATTCAGCAATCAATCCACCATTCAAACCGGGAGCAAACAGAGAAACAGCATTTAGACAATATCTATCAACAAATTATCGGAGACATTAATCAAGGCATTTATGCTTTCATTTCACAAGTACCCCAAGGGCAAGATAGGAAAGATCATTAAGAAAAGTGTCAGCGCCCGTTTTATAAATAACGACTAAGAAAAAAGGAGATTTGCAATGAATTTACATGTCATTAATCGGGAGCTTTGTGTGGGAGATATCAAAATAACAGGTGTTACAACTTCATCCTTATTATTAGTTGGCGATGCAGACACGATTCAATTAGCTTCCACTTTTGATACCCCACCAGAGTCCTTAATCATCGGTCCCTTTGTTCCACTTCCACCGGAGGATGAAAATGTGGAAACGTAATTCAATGGTTGAAACCATTCATATTACCAACATCCTTTTCAGTTCCATCCTCGAAATTGGGGATACTGCCCAAACTAGAGGATTCAGTCGAGCACTAGCTGACCAACGTAGAGAAGAAATCTTTTTTGGTAAGGAAGGAAATTTTGGTGCTTACTCTATTTTTTCTGAACCTACATTGATGCCCATATTACCTGAGCTCCCCAAAATCCAAAAATACCAAGCTTTACCTAATATTAGAGTTAGGAGCATCCGAATTAAAGGACTTTCCGCTTCCGCGATCACGCAAATTGGAAGCACCCACAACGTATACATGGATTCAAGAGTACATCATATAAGACATATTCCTGCTGAAATCATGAATAACGAGGAAGGAGAGTAAAGAATGCCTGCCCTAATTGGACCTGTACAAATTTTTAATGTAGAAGGCGGAACTGTGCATTTTGGGGATACGGCCGTGATCTCCCCTAAATCGGCTGCCAAAACAACCACTGGATCTGGTTCCAACAGTTCAGGAGCCTTTGTCGCTGTTTTAAATGGGATTAGTGCAAATGGAACGGTTGATACCAATTTAATTGATCAGCCGACCCTTGGAAATAATTAAAGACTAGGTGTTGATCACCTAGTCTTTCACTTGAGGCCAACAGATTAATTTCAAGCTACAACGCCCACTGATAACTGTATATCAGCATAAAAATGAATCCAAGTATTTTTTATAATGATAGAAAATGTCCCCCATCAAAGAAATATAAATATTTTTCTTTTACAGGGACTCCCCATATATTTTGCAGGGCTTGTTCATATAAATCCAGCTGTACTTGATAACGTTTAGTCAGGATTGGTTTGGCTTGAGAAAAACCATCTGGAAATTTACCTTGAATCGCATCTGTTTTATAGTCTAATAGGAAAATTCCATCCTCATTTTCCCATACACAATCAATAATTCCTTGCACCAAAATATTCTCCTCTTGGCTGTCCCAATCAGGATAGACGGTATGAGCAGGGATTCCCATCGTAAAAGGTACTTCTCGATATACTTTATCGGCTGTTAGCAATTGCTTTCCTAACTTATGCGCAAAGAAGTTGACAATTTGCTCACTTGGAATAGCATCCTTTTGCTCCAATGTAAGAATTTCCTTCCCTACGAGTTGATCCAGCAGTTCTTCAATGGACTGTATTGTTGGAAGGTGCGTTAGATGAATATGTTGCATCACTGTATGCATAGCTGTTCCAATTTCAGTTGATGATAGATGACCTTTTTTCTTCATAAACTTTGGCCGATCGTAGAGGAGTTTTTGCTCTCGATTGACCAATTGAGTGCCGCTTGCCTCATCCTTTATTTCAAAAAGTCTTTTTAGTTCCGTCACCGATTGCTTCGACATCTTATGTGTGGCAATGGAATATGGGTAATTCCACTGAAGTCTTTTATAGATCTCTTCTTTTTCAGGTGAGGTAAACGGAATAGCTTCTCCTGCCTGTACATTTGTTAACCATTCCTCATCGATCGACTCCTCTTCATCAACTTTAACCGCTAAAGATTTTTGCGAGACAATCTCTATTCTCCATTGGGAAGGGTGCTGAAGAGGATTGAATTCCATTCCGTTAGAAAATTCCTTCGTTTGTTCATGCCGCACAAGCGCTCGGCCGATCCAATCTAAATAAGACGTCGCAGCAGCTCGTTCATGGTCTCGGAGTAACCATCCAGATGTCTTTGCTACACTTGACCATTTTTTCACTTCTTTTTCGAAGTTCTTTACACTGCCAATTAAATACAATTTCTCCTTCGCTCTTGTCATAGCAACGTATAATATTCTCATTTCTTCGGCTAGTAATTCCATTTTTTTCTTTTTCCTTAAAGCAATTTGAGGAAGTGATGGATATGAGATCCGTTTTTCTGGATTTACGTATTTACTTGCAAACCCGAATTCCTTATCAAATAAAAAACTACTTTGAATATCCCTCATATTAAACTTTTTCCCAATCCCACCTATAAAGACAACAGGAAATTCCAACCCTTTACTGGAGTGAATGGTCATAATCCGAACGACATCTTCTTCCTCGCCAAGCGTACGCGCTACACCTAAATCATTTCCTCGCTCTTGCATTCTTTCAATAAATCTTAGAAAACGAAACAGACCACGAAACGAAGTTAATTCATATTGACAAGCCCGATCATAGAGGGCACGAAGGTTTGCTTGGCGTTGTTTTCCACCAGGTAATCCACCAACAAATTCATAAAAGTCAGTATCCCGGTATAATTGCCAGATTAATTGGGATAAGGATCCTTCTCTAGCCAAACTCCTCCATTCATCTAACTGAGCAAATAATTGCGATACACGTTGGTGTGCCTGCGTATATTTCGGGTCAGGTATAGAAGCAATAAATTGCTTCATCGCTTGGTAATAGCTTTTCTTTCTCGATTGGATCCGAATATGAGCAAGTTCCTCTTCATTTAGACCGATGATTGGGGACCGAAGAACAGCCGCAAGTGGAATATCCTGATCCGGATTATCGATTACTTTTAGCAAAGACAGCATAATAGACACTTCGATTGCTTCAAAATAACCCGTCGATAAATCCGCGTAAACGGGTATCCCTAAGTTTTTACACTCATCCATAATATCTGGAGCCCAACCGAGTGAACGTACAAGGATGACAATATCTTTATATTGAACTGGTTTTTCATCTTTAGATTTTAAATGGTAGATTGTTTTGCGCTCATCGATCATCGTTCTAATTTTCTGTGCGATGAGGCGAGCTTCTAATTGAGATTGCTCAAGCTCCATTAAGTCAAAATCTTCGCTTTCAGCTGATGGATCTTCTTCCTCGTCTGACCGATTTACGAGTGAGATTTCTACTGGATATGGATCAGATTCAGATTCTGCGTAAGCAGCTCCCTTTACTAATTCAGCATCTTCACTATATTCAATTTCTCCAACTGTAGACCCCATAATTTGTTTAAAAATAAAATTAACACCTTCTAAAACTTCTTGTCGACTGCGGAAATTCTTGGATAAGTCAATCCGCAGACCAGAATCTTCACCACCAGGGGTAAAACGTAAGTATTTATCTAGGAAAAGATTCGGCTCTGCTAAGCGAAAACGATAAATGGATTGCTTAACGTCTCCAACCATAAATAAATTTCCGTTTTTCTCATCCTCAGCCGCGACAAGCCGAAGAATGGTTTCTTGAACTAAATTGACATCTTGATATTCATCCACCATAACCTCTTTGTACTGATTGCGATAGGCGAGGGCGATTTCCGAAGGTGCAATCGCCGAGTCTTCTTTATTTAAGAGAATTTCTAAACAAAGATGTTCCAAATCAGCAAAATCAACAAGCCCTTTTTCAGCTTTTTTTAAGGAATATTGATTGGCGAATGTTTTCACTAAGTCAATCAAGCTTTTCAGAATCACTTTCATTTCTTCCATATCTTTTAAAAATGAAGCTGGTTTTCTTGAAAAGAGCTCTTTTTTCAATTTTTCTAATATGTTTTTAGCTTGTTTGCGATATTGATCCGCATCCTCGATTAATTCGGGATCATACTCCTCCCCTTTACAGGGTTTTGCCCTTGAGAATCTCCATTGATTCATAACCTCATAAAGATTCTCCCACCCTTGCCAATAGGCCTCTTCCATTCCTTTCACAATCAAAAGATCATCCAGATAGTTATCTTCTCTTGGAGAAGGACCACCAGGAAGTTGGGCGATCTCCACCGCTGCTTGAAGCATTTCTTTCGCGGCAGCTAACTGAAGCTGAACATCAAATTTTAATGCGCTAATAAACGGTAATTCATCAATCGATTGGTCATCCGCGAGATCATACATGTCCACAATTTGATTTAGCCACTGATCAGGATTGGGATGTGACCTAGAAAAATCATACAATTTAAATACCAATTCTTGTAAGGCATGATCACTGCGGTCATTTGTGAAAGTATCGACAAGTTGGAAAAAAGCTTCATTTTCTTTCAAACCATATTCATATTCAAATACCTCGTCTAACACTTCATCACGAAGAAGGTCAGCCTCTGTTTGGTCAGCAATTCGAAATCCTGGATCAATATCCACTAAATAATAATGACTTCTCACCACATTTAAGCAAAATGAATGCAAGGTAGAGAAAGAAGCACTATTTAAAAGACCTAATTGTCTGCGCAAATGAGTCGATGTTGGGTCTTCCTCGATTGCTTTTTCCAAAGCCTCTCCGATCCTATGTCGCATTTCTGCTGCGGCAGCGTTGGTGAATGTAACGACCAGAAGTTGATCGACATTAACTGGATCATCTATTGATATTATTTTTTTAATGATCCGTTCAACAAGTACGGCGGTTTTACCTGAACCCGCTGCAGCGGCAACTAAAATATCCTGCCCTTTGGCCATAATGGCTTTCCATTGATCATCTGTCCATGTGACAGATTTAGGCTTTATTGGAATGATCGTTTTCATAAACAGCCTCCTTTATCATTGCCAATGCATTGTTCACTGATCGTTTAGGGATGAGGCGATAATCATTCTCCTCTTGTGAAGGATCAAACTGACAGACAGGTTTAAAAGCACAAAATTGACATGGTGTTCGATCATTTAATTTATAAGGAGAAATGGACACCTGTCCATCCATAATCCGTTCTCCTGAATCTTTATAAAGTTTTCTTACATATTGTTGTAGGCTGTCAAAGTCTTCACGGCTAGCGGCGCTTGATCTAGAAGTTAAGTGACCATCCTTTTTCAAACCGGCCGGGATAAGATCTGATGTCCCAGAAGATAAGGAAGTATCCATTAATTGGACCACATCCGCCTGTCCAAGAAGCAGGCCTTTCATTTTAAATTGCTTTAAAATTTCCTTTTCAATTTGATCTTCTGGTAAATTTTGCTCGCTATCCACCATAGGGTTATGAACATGAAAATAAAGGACACCTGCTGGAATGGCTTCTGTTCCGATTAATTGTGGTGCATGCGTAATGACAATATCCAAATAGGTCAGCATTTGTAGAGACAATCCATATAAAACTTCATTTAAATCCAATGCTCTTGCACTAGACTTATAATCAATCACCCTTAAGTAGAGACCATTTTCATCTTCCGCTTTGTCCACCCGATCAATTCTCCCTTGAAGCTGCATCTTTGTGCCATTTTTGAGCGTAAAGGTTAAAGGGGGTAGATCTTTAAATGGCCCGAAAGCCAACTCTATTCCAATTGGATCAAAACCGCTCGATTGCGCATGTTGTCCAAGAATAAAAGTTGCTCTTGCAATAATTTGCTCCAGTTTTCTTTTTATATAAAAATAACGATTGGTGCTTAACAATATCTGGTTTAATAGCTTGGGTGCTAATTGATGTACCGCGTCTTTCGCTAGTTTTATACATTCTGAATGATTTAGATGTCTCCACTCTACATTCTGATGTTTGATTTCATTGGCAATCCACTTTAATGCCGCATGGAATAGATCTCCTATATGTGGAGCTTCCAAGCGAAAAATATCTCTTTCATGTAACCGAAGCCCATGTGCACTAAAATGCGAAAATGGACAAGCATGGAATAATTCCATTCTCGACACACTTGCTAGGATTTCCTTTCCATATAACGCTTGACTTGTTTCACCTGAAAGCTTTCTTGCCTTATTACTAGAAAATAAGCTGGATAAAATATGTCGAGCTTTTATTTTTCGCGTAGGATGCTCGACGAAAAAATTATACACATCCCACCAAAAATCGGCGATCGGATAATTCCTTTTCTTCATTTGCAATTGCCTTGATAAATAGGCAATGGCTGTCGTCGGATGATAGATATAGGATAATTGTTCTTCAAAATCCAGTTCGATCGGCTCACTCACTTCATAGCTCTTTTTCATTTCTGGAAATAGTCCTTGAATTCTCTTTAAATATGGAGAAGGCAACAGCGCTTTTCCCTCTTCGTTTGCAAGTGGATAAGATACATATAATTGCTTACTTGAAATGGTAAAGGCACGATAAGCAACAAAATCCTCATCTAAGGCAAGGTCCTTTCCACTTGGAGCTAGTTTGATACCCTTTTCTTCTAGACTTGTCCGATCCTCATCTGAAAAAACACCATCATTTTCAAAACTTGTTGGTAAGACACCATCATTCAAACCTGCTATAAAAGCAACCTTCACATTAGAAAGTCTGGATAACTCCATATTGGCAACGGAGACTTGGTCGATTGCAGGTGGAATCAAAGAAAACTTGGCAGCCTCCAAACCCGCTTCTAATATAGAGATAAATTTTGTCATAGATAATGGCTCTTCACCGAGAATCTCAACAAATTCATCCAGTAATCCGATGACCATATCCCAAGCTTGGTCATGCTCCCTAGCAGCATGTAACCTTCCTAACTTCTCAACTTCCAAACTCCGCACTTCAAGTTTTCTAGGAATTTCAAGTTCTTCCAACAAGAGATATACAGCTTCACATAATTCCCGGCCATTTTGTGCCTTTTTCAATCGTTTAGCCAATTTCTGTAATGGTGCAACAACGAGCTCACGAGAAGCATTTAATTCAGCCTCCAGCTCTCTTTCCTCCTCTGTTTGCGGTACATTTTCCATTTCCAAACCAACATAACGTTTATAAGTCCATTTCTGCGAGTTTGTCCATTGCTCTCCTTTTATTCCATTGGCTAAACAATAATTTTCAAGGCGATCCATTTTCTCTCTTAACTTTGATAGATTTTCATTTAATGGGAATAAAAGATCCGTTTTCACCGCTCGAAAAACAGGCTCATATCGCCATTGACTACTTACTACTTCCAAAGCGCTGCGAATAAATTCAATCAAAGGATGATTGAGCATCGTTCGTTTTTGGTCAAGGAAAAAAGGAATGTCATAATCATAGAAAACAGTTTCTAGCATTTCGTGATATTCATGTTCATTTCTTAACAAAATAGCGATATCTTTATACCTAAACCCCTTCTCCATGACAAGTCGACGAATTTCTCTGGCCACTCCTTCTATTTCCGCGCGACGATTAGCAGCGATCTTTAATTCAATCGCTGGAGATTCGGTAAATGGTTGATGGGGACGTTTTTCAAACTGAGACTGAAGATGTTGTAAGCTTTCTTCTTCAAATCTTTTGCATTGATATAAAAAGACATCGTCCTCTATTTGAATATGGTTAGAGCGCATCAACTCAAATAATCGAGAATACGTTTCACCCGTCGTTCTAAATAAATATAAGTCGTCTGGCATCGTGCCATATTTAAACGGGCGATCAAGCACAAGAGCGATCGAAACCCGTTTGCAATGGTTCGTCAATTCCTCAATAACCCGGTATTCCTGTGGTGTAAAACTATGAAATCCATCAATATAGATTTCCGCGTCTTTTAGATAGCTTGAATCTTTAATGGATTCTGCCAGTAGATCTAGATAATCATTTGTGCCTACATGCTTTCCTTCCAAACCTTGAATAAATTTACTATACAAAAGTTCTAAATCATGTAATTTATCAGCAAGCACACGTGTCGAGGCTCCAAATGCTAAATCTGTTTTTTTCTCAGACAGTTCCTCGGGTGTAATACAATAATGCTGAAATTCAGTTAACACTGTCTCAATTTGTTGAATAAATCCCGTTTTATCAGAAGCTTTTTTAAATAGCTTCAGTTCTTCTTTATGATCCTCAATAATTTTACGAATCAACATATTCATACCTGTGCTCGTAATCCGTTTCCGTCCCATTCCACCTGTTTCCTGTAGAACACGCCAGGCGAGCCTTGTTAGACTATACACTTGAGCACGGATCATCCCAGTAATACCCGAAGTATTGATGAGCTGATATTCTGACAAAAAGGTCATCTGTTCCGGAACAATATACAAAATCGGATGACCATTTGGATCATTTTCCAATTTCTCTTTTATTTCATCTAAGAACAAGGTCGTTTTCCCTGTTCCTGAACGTCCAATCACGAATCGAAAAGACATCTATTCCAACTCCTTTTGTTATGGAGGGTATATTCATTTTCAATCATCTATTATATCATAAAGAACATATATTCCTACCAAAAAAGTTACCTATACAAAGGTAACTTTTTCGATTATGTCTGTTTTTTTCTTATACGTCTAGCTCCACCCAGCGACTAGCAAACTTTCGGTGCCTGCTTGCGTAAGTCAACAGGATGTTGGTCAGAACGGCGTTGCGACGTACAAGGATGTACTAGTGCAGACGAAGCGACAGGACGTCACGATTGAGTCTGCCGCCAGGACGGCGCGATTTTAGCCGTTCAACCTTATTAACCAAGTTTGTACGTCGTTAAACGGGCGCTTACGCTTTTGTTCCGATATTTATGTAACTTTCTCCGTTTTTATCCTCGCTCATGTACCTTCTCTTCAATTTTACTTTCAATTTGTTTTCCGATAAACCAAAGTATCGTAATAATTACTAACACAATAGCCGTCCGAACAGGTTGTTTAATTAACGAGATTATATCATATCCGATGAAACTTAATGTGAAAATCATTACAGCTTTTCCAGCAAATACAGCTATCATATATTGATAAATACTGATCTTTGAGATTCCCGCTACAATATTCACAACAGCAGAAGGAGTGAATGGAAAACATAATAAGAGAAACAAGGGACCGAACCCTTTTTTCTCCAACCAGTTTGTTAAACTTTGGAATTTTTTTCGCTTTAATAAAAAGTGAAATATGCGTGTATTTCCATATCTACGAACAAGCAGAAAAACGAGAAGTGCACCTACCGATGCCCCAATCCAGGAGAATAGAAAACCCCACCCAAGTCCAAAAGCATTTGCATTGGCTAATACAAAGAGAAACAAAGGTAAAAAGGGCAGAAAAGCCTCAAGCAATGGCAATAAAATTCCTGGTAGTGGTCCAAATGAACGATAGTGGTCAATCAAATCCGTAATATTTTCCAATGTGAACCAGTCTTTAAACGAATGAAAGTCCATAATTTGCTATTCCTCGATCCATCATGCAAGATATTCTACTAAAAATTATATCATAAACAGATTTTCCTTTATCTATTTTTAGTATACCTTTCACAAATTCGGCTAAACTTTCTCTCTGCATTTTCATTAAAAAATCGTTCTCTTAAAAGTTATGAACCTTTGTTCCCGATCTTACAGGAAGTATGGTGGATGCAGAACCCACCATTTATCATTTCCATTTTCCTCTACCCTTGGATGGGAGATTTAGTTGGTGATAGATATTTTTCAAACCAATCCCGTATATATTCTAACCGTTTGATTCGGAAATCTGTTTTCCCACTCCGGGATAATTCATGATTGGATTCAGGAAAACGAATAAACCTTGTCTCTTTGCCATTCTTCTTCAACGCAATAAATAACTGTTCTCCTTGTTCAATCGGACAACGATAATCTTGTTCACTATGCAAAATTAATAGCGGAGTCTTAACATGCTTCACATATTTGAGAGGAGAATGTTTCCATAATTTTTCTATATCCTCTAAATCAGATAGTATTTGCCACTCAGTAAAATAATAACCTATATCACTAACACCGTAGAAACTAATCCAATTACAAATCGACCTCTGCGTAACAGCCGCTTTAAAACGATCTGTATGCCCTACAATCCAATTGGTCATAAATCCACCATAACTACCACCCGTCACACCAAGTCGTTCTTGATCAATATACTCAAAGGAACGAAGGGAAAAATCGATAGCAGCCATTAAATCCTCATAATCTCCCCCACCATAATCTCCCCGCACAGCATTCACAAATTCTTGTCCATATCCATGGCTTCCCCGGGGGTTGACATATATCACAACATACCCTTCCTCTGCCAAGGTTTGAAATTCATGAAAATAGGTATTTCCATACATAGCATGAGGGCCGCCATGAATTTCTAAAATAGTTGGATATTTTTTTCCTTCCTGAAAATGGACTGGTTTCATGATCCAACCTTGGACCTTCCAACCATCTTTTCCTTCAAATTCCATCATTTCAGGACAAGATAATTCTCTTGTGGCTAAAAACTCTTTATTTACTGTTGTTAACCGCTCCTTCTTTCCAGTTTGCAAATGCACATAATACAGATCACCCGGATCAGCTGGCGAGCTAATACATGCAAGAGCGGTATCGTTCCTAGGATTAAGGGAAAAACCATATACATGTTCATCATCATTGAGTGCTGGATACATTTCGCCAGAAACGTTTCCAAAATAGATCAGTGTATTTCCATGATCTGTTATTTGAAAATAAAAGCTTTGACTATCATTCAACCACTGTACACGTGGAGATACGACGCCTTGCAGGAAATCACCGACAATGAAATCGCCAACCGGTGCATCTAAAGCTTCAGTAAGGCAAACTTTTGTCTCTTTCTCTACATCATACAACCATAATTTTGCTTGAGTCGCATTTTCATATTCACGTTCGCTTCCTACGTAAGCCAAATAACGGCTATTAGGTGACCATGAAGTCTGAGAAAAACTGCCTCTTCCAGCTGTTAAGTTTTGGCTTTGTTTCGTTTCCAATTCCAGTAGAAAGACATCATTCACAAATGAAAAATCAGTGTCTTCTGCTACATCAGCTATATAGGATATGTATTTTCCATCTGGTGACCATGCTTCTAAATGACAATGGTAAGTTTTGTTTGTTAATTGTTCAACCTCATTTTGCTCCAAATCCACGACAGCAATCTGGGTAATCAACTCTACATCAAGAAAGCCGCCCGAATCCGATTTATATTTCATTTTATCAACAATGAGTGGTTTCATGCTTTTTTCCTTTTTCTCTTTATCAGGGCGATCATGAATAGTCTCATCTTGTCCAATTTTCGTTGAAAAGGCTAATTTTTTCCCACATGGAGACCAAACTGGATTTGTTGCCCCATTTTTAGAAAAAGTAACTTGCCTCGCCTCTCCGCCATGTTTAGATATAATGTAAATTTGCGATTGACCATCACGTGAAGAAACAAAAGCAATCTGGTTTCCGTCAGGAGACCAAACAGGTGACGAAGTTTTCCCTTGACTAAAAGTCCATTGTAGCGGTTTCTTTTCGTCTAAATGCATGTAAAAAAGATTAGAGATATAATCATCTGTTTCCTTATCTATATGAGTTTCAATATAGACCAGTTCTTCTCCATTTGGTGATAATTGTGGGTCTGCCACTGTTTTCAATTCATATAAATCGTTTGGCTTGATTCCTTGCTTTCTTTCCATCCAACTCACTCCCCTTGGGTATTATTAAGGATCAAAGGCTAAATTCGCGCCGTCCTAGCGCAACGCCTTTGTGATCAACATCCTGTTGGCCTCTCCCTCTTATCTTTTTCCAAAATTTGCTACTTGTCAAATGATTTATGGCTGTGTAAAATAATCAGAACAAACGTTCCTAAAAGGAGATTGGATATTATGTCAAGAATTCCAACAAACGATTTAGAGGTCATTGAGCAGGCCATTTATTTGCCTATTTTACTGAAGATTCTACAACGTGATTTACAATTAATTGAAAAAACACCTTTTAAACTAGGAAATCCATACATAAAACTTATCGAAGAAACGATCGCAACGATTCAAAAAGATTTATCCAAGGTAAAATATTATATGAGCCACCACGGAATCAAAGTTCAACGTTTAAAATCGGATGAAGCCTTTACAATGTATTGCTTTTTTTATAAGGGCTATGAAGAATTGCATAATTACTTCAATCCGAAGTTACGGCATAAGACTGAGGAATTGATGGAGTTTTATATAAGAAAGAAGAAAATATAGAGATGCATTTTCAGCTAATCGCGATGATTCAACCCAATTAACCCGCTAGGAGCGGATCAATTGGGTTAAGTTATTTTTTTGGAAACCTTGACTAAATCTCTTAATTATTTATATGGCCTATACGGCCCTCTTTCTTCAGATGCCTTCATAAAATATGATTGCTTAAACATATTATACATCTCAATCCGTTGAACACTTTTCTCATATTCAATTCTAAGCATGGCTGTTCGCGACATTTGGGTTCCAAAGGGAACAGACGAAATCGAAACAGTATATTCACGATTATTTAGAAACTTCACAACAGTCGTGGCCTTAACGTTTCCCTTTCGAAAGGACTTTACTTGATCATGGGCAATCCACGCACAAAATTCATGTTGAGGTGACTTAGTTGGAAAAAAATAAATGGGTGTATGCGATTCTAAGAGGATAGGTGCTTTGTGGGTAATATTAATTAATTGTCTTGTGCCATTACGACGCCCTTCGTAATCGCATCCATAATATCCACAATTTCTTTTAATAATGCTGAGTGGTGACTCTGCCGAATAATAAAGCTCATCCACTTCAATTATTTCAGTTATGCTTTTTCCTTCCCTTTCAATCGGTCTAATCATTAGGGTAAAAGGATTGATCAAATATTCTTCAATTAGTTCTTTATTCACATTTTTCTCCTCCTACATATAGTTCTATATTCACAGAACAGTATATCTTAAGATTCATATAATGTCAAAATAATCCAAATGTAAATTTTAAAAAATCACATTGGAAAATTCCAATTATTCAATTGATTTTTTCCCGTTTATTCGGTATAATTAAAAAAAGTGTCAGAGGTGATCAGCAATGGAAAAAAGAAAATCTTACCAAGAGCTGCTAAAAGAATATACAATGACACAAAACAAAAATAATACTCAAGAAATGCAATGGTATGTTGAATTTATTTTAAATGATCTCTTGCAGCAGAGAAAAGAACGGGAACTTCGGATAGCTATCGACCATGCACTTGATCAGAATGACCGTAATGCTTTTAAAAAATTATCAAAAGAGTTAAAAGATCTTATTGGATATTGAATCCCCTTACAAGGGGATTTTTTGTTGTAAAAAGCAAGGAGAAGAAAAACATGTTTTCTTCTCCTCACCCTATTCTTACTTATTAAGTTCATATTCATCAATCTTTTTGATACGTTCCAGCATCGTAGGGTGCCCATAACGGAATATTTTCACCAAATACGGAGGATTGACTTGACTAAGTCCTGCTTTTGTTAAACTTTGGAATGATTCGATCCCAGCCTCCTTATCCTGGGTCATTTCAATCGCATAGGTATCTGCCCTCGACTCTTGGTAACGGGAAACCATATTCGTTAGCGGGCTAGCCGCAAACAATAGAACAGATGTGATCAATAGAAAAGCAGGTAAGGAACTCAAGCTGCTCATTTTTTCCACTTTCCACTCTTTTCCTCGTCTTGCTAGCCAACGCTCCATTAGTTTAGCTGTAAGCCAAAGCCCTATTAGCGATAAGAGGATATAGCCAGCCATGCCAATATAGATATGCTTCTCAACATAATGCCCCATCTCATGTGCCATGATAAACAGAATTTCTTCCTCACTTAATCGTTCAAGTGTCGTATCCCAAAGAACAATCCGTGAATTGGAGCCTATCCCATTCACATAGGCATTCAACGAGTTTGTTTTAGTAGACATATCTACCTCATAGACATGTTCAGCTGGAATATTCGCTTTATCCGCCATCTCGAGAATTTTTGTTTCAAGTTCTTTATCCTTCAAAGGATAAAAATCATTATATAACGGATCAATCACAACAGGCTGGATAAACATCATGAATATGGAGAAGGGAATCATCAGTCCCCAAGCTGCAAGCCACCATCGTTTCGGGAATTTTTTTATTAAAAAATATAAAACGGTAATCACAACAAACATTGTTCCATAACTCACCCAAAAATCAATCAACTTATCTTTCATCCACCCCGAGAAAGTCTGTGTTGAGATCTGGTATGATTTCGATATGGTAAAGGATAAATAACTTAAAGGGAACATAATAATAAAAGAAGTTAGAGACAACCAAAATAAATAAATGGCTGATCGAATGACATAGAACTTAGATGTATGGTTTGCCCATCTTTCAAATGTAGCTGATACACCAAAAATCAAAATCAAGAAATAAAATAACCATTCATAAGGCGTCGCTAAGAAAAAAAGCAAATTGCGGATTCTAGAATAATCTTCACTTAGCATTAGTTCTCGACCATTTAGAAAAGTTGCCGGATCAACCGCTGTTCCACGCAACGCTTCTGGGACCGCGGTATTCGCGAAGAAAAACAAATAAGCATACATCGCTATTCCAAATAAAAGATACAACACAATGGCACGAAAAGCCCATTTACGAATCATAATCTCCCCCCTTGTCCATCTCTCGTATTGTCAAAAAATCTATAGTAAAAAGTTAATCCATCCTTGACTTAAAAGGGTTTATAAATAAAAAACTTGCCACCCCCTAAATTCTGAGGATAATTGAGGTTACCAGACCACCAACATCCCAGA